>JBDUDG010000446.1:0-2628 GCA_040003045.1 Saprospiraceae bacterium
CCTTCACTGACTCCGAATTCAAGATACATCACAGGAATCTCCGAAAGAGATTCGGTTTGGATCACATGTTGATAGAGTTTATACCTCCTTCCATGATCACGGGAGCTAACAAAAAAATCATTAAAAATATTTTTTTTCTGTTGCGCTGAAATCCATTTTGTGAGTCGAAATAAATTGCTCATGAACAAAAAAGGATTACTCAGGAACCCCAAAAACACACCAGGTCTTAACCACAGAATAAGGCCTTTGAGAAAGGCATTGATCTTTCGAATATATCTCTTCACACAAAATGTTTTCTTTCCTGAATTGATTTTTACTGTTTGACAAATTTGGTTAAAGAAAGAACCTCATTCTGATCTGAAAGTATTCTGAACACATAGATGGATGGCATTAATTCTGAAATGTCTATTTGCTCTGAATCATATATCCGCTGCGTAGAAATATTCCTTCCGAACATATCGATCATCTGAAGTCTGGCTTCTTTAACATCAGTATCAAACTGAACATGCACAATACCAGTTGAAGGATTAGGATAAAATTTAATAGCCGACTTATGGTGGTCCTGATCATGAACGGAAGAAGCGGCATTGTAACAGACTTCAAGTTTTGGATGTTTCTGGACATTCGGATAATCACCGGATACAAATGATAAACGTCGAAGGTCATCTTCAGTAACCTGTCTTATTAAAAATCCAAATCCTGAATTTGGGTCTGCTAACATATCGTCAACTAACGCAGTCACATTAATATTCAAATATTCCTGGTAATCGCTGGTAGATGAAGGTAAAGTAACCTGATGCAGGCTGGTAGATGAAGGCTGATTATTCCATGTCACTGTTGATTCATTCCAGCTATGTGTGATTCGTTGCAGGTAAGCGGAATTGCTTCCGGAATGAAATTCTGTAGTAGGCTCATCGGGCGCGTAAAGAGATAAATAGGCATACACTATTTCTGAATTTGCCGGTATGGTTGACATATCAAATTGAAGCAAGGATCTCATGATCCCGGGTGATCCCTGGAATGTCCATGACATACTTCTCAGCAAATTGCTGACATAATTTGATGTGGGTTGCTGGCTGAAAACCTGATTATCCTGACCAGATCCGTCCTGTCTCAAAATTAAAGATGTGCAGGATGGTGGTGTATAATGGACAACTAACTTAGGATGTTTTGTGTCGTCGGGATAATCGCTTGAACAAAATGACATCCTTCGCAATGGAGTTTCTACCTCTTGGAAAAAAACGAAACCGAAACTAGAATTTGGGTTGTGCACCATATCTGTGACAAGGTTTCGGACATTAATGTGTCCATAATCCTGAAATTGCGCGGTAGAAACGGGCAATAAAACCTGATTGACGTCACTAGAAGAGGGTTGATTATTCCATGTAATGGTCGATTGCTGCCAGTCGCCGGTAACTCTTCTCAAAAAAGCAGCATTACTTCCGGAATGAATTTCTGTCGTAGGTGCATTTGGAGAATACAGATATAAATAGGCTGAATCGATAGTTGCGCCGGCTGGAATAGAAGATAGATCGAATTGAAAAAAGGAACGGAGTACGCCCGGGCTACCCTGAAATGTCCATGCTTCGGCGCGAAGAATATTGGAAACATAATTGGATGTAGCCTGCCGACTAAACACCTCGCTGTCCTTCCCATCTGAAGCGCCAGGCTGTAATTCAAGAGTAACCTGGGCTATCGTGCAAACTGTAAAACAAAATGTAATGAGAAAGAAGAGAATTGGCTTTTTCATTCGAAAATATTTTTGGGCTTTATGAACTTTCTATTAATTGCTTTTTTCAATATCTAAGATATTTACGAGTGCCCTTAAGGATGGGTATTCAGAAAATCTAAAAATTTGAATAGGTAACTGTTGCTAAAATAAACGATTCTGCTTAATCAGGCATTCATGAACATCCTGATAGCCTGGCTTCAAAGATATTAAAATCAATAAAACGGACACAGGTGCCGGGTCTGCAAAGAAATTGGTACTATTTCATTTTCTTTGCCTTCCTATATTAAGAACATATTTTAACAACAATCAACTATGAGCAAAATAAGAATATTAGCCAATGATGGAATCGACGATGCCGGTAAAGCAATGCTTGAAGCCGCTGGTTTTGAGGTCATTACGACACATGTAAAAGCTGAGAATTTAGTAGAAGAGCTGAAGGGATTTGACGCGATCACTGTAAGAAGCGCCACACAAGTAAGGAGGGAATTGATAGATTCCTGCCCCAATATTAAGGCTATCGGAAGAGGGGGTGTGGGAATGGATAATATCGATGTTGCCTATGCAAAAGAAAAAGGGATTGGTGTGTATAATACACCTGCGGCAACATCCAGATCTGTTGCTGAACTGGTGTTTGCGCATGTATTTACGCTGATGAGACAATTGCATGTTGCTAACCGCCAGATGCCAGTGGTGGGACAGACTGATTTTGGTAAACTTAAAAAACAATGCAGTGAAGGATTTGAAATATTGGGTAAAACAATTGGAATCATTGGCTTTGGGCGGATCGGTCAGGAAGTGGCAAAAATGGCGCTGGGTCTTGGAATGAAGGTGTTAGCTACAGATCCTTATGTGAGTGAGGCCATCATAGAAATAAAAGTGCAAGGGGCGGATTCCAG
>JBDUDG010000447.1:0-2627 GCA_040003045.1 Saprospiraceae bacterium
ATTGTCCCTGCTTTGTTTCCACCGGCAGGTTTTGGAATTCAAAATGCCTTGCCAGCTGCCATGACCTGTCGCCTTCGTTTCGTTTTAGCAAGACCATCTCGCTGGCAATAAAGCGGCCAGTGAAATGTAAGGTGGAATATTCCAGCCAAGCCTTTTCATATTGCCACGGTTTCAACTTACGTCCAATTGTCAAATGTGGTTCGAGAGCGAAATAAGGTTTGTTGTCATTATCCAATTTCAGGAGAGCTTGCGCATCACTTCTTACTTTTTTGACTAAGCCCTGCACAGGTATTTTCGAGGTCACACCAATATAGATGGTATGGCTGGGAAAACTACCGAAGTCTCTTAACTCAACTTTGAAGGGAGGGTAGCCCATCGCAATGGTATGAAGCCGGTTGATGATTCGTTCTTCCATCATTGCAAATTGCTTGAAGGAAGCGATCATAAGGTTAGGCTTGCTGGGCGTACTTGGGACTTTGAATTTTTCATTGAAGTTGTCCCGGATAACTCCAATCTTTTCACTTAGTTCGTGGGGTAAGGGTAGGATCAGCATGTAATCGGTGATCTTATACCCTGGCATCACAATTCCTGACTGTTTCATAGCTGCTGCGTTTAGGTAAGCAATTTACTAAATAAATTAGTATTTACGAAATACTTTATTTTCTAATAATAACTTAAAGCAAAGTGTTGATTTTTAGGAACTTTGACTTAATGGTAATAATTGATGAGATAAATAAAATTCCCCCTGAATCAATGGTCATTTTATGTGGAGCAGGCGTTTCTTATGATTCTCCAACAAAATTGCCAACGGTAAATCGATTTATTCGCTCGGTGATTGCAGGAACTGCAGGAGAGAAATCTCCACTTGTCACAAAGGTTCTTAAGTGCAAGTACAAACCCAGGTTTGAAGTTGTTGTTGATGAGATAATTAAATTTCATGATGGCGACTCTCACATCGCAAATGTATTTTCTTCCAATAGATTTAATGTAAATCATGCATATATAGCGAATTTGCTTATCCGGGGAGCAACAGTTATTACGACAAACTTTGATTGTTGTATTGAAAACGCCTTGGGTATTCAGCGCTACAATAGATACGTTTTTGATGGAACTGATGTAGCTATTAATTCATTTGGACATTGTTTAATAAAACCTCATGGATCAGTTTCGGAAGACTCAGATAAAAAAGGCCTTGTTATCTCGATATCCGCGCTTGCAAGACTAAATAATGGCTTTCTAAATTTTCCAGGTTGGCGAACCTCCCTTTTAGGGGCACTTAAAGGGAAGTATTTAATTGTCCTTGGATATTCCGGGTCTGATGACTTTGATCTAACTCCAGTGATTCTCAAATCTGGTTTCTTAAAGTGTTTCTGGATTTTACATGATAGTAAGTCCTTATCACCTATAATTTATAGTAAAGATATTGTTGAGAGCAAGCTATTGAATAGGTTAGAGAAGGTATGTATAGTTCAATTCAATACTTCACTATTCTTGGAAAGTATCAGTGGGGAATATATGGTATCAATTGATAAAACTACAGATGATGGCATGAAAAGTTTAGATTCTTATGTTGACAGTATTTGCAGTACTAGCCTTTCCAAAACAGAACTTCTTTCTACGATTCTGTATAATTACCAGTTATATCAGGAAGTTCTAAACCTTTCTGTGGAATCGTCTATTATTTTACGATTTAATGAAATAAGATCACTATTTAGATTAGGAGAACATAAGAAACTTGTTGACATCGTTGGGAGTATTGCTTTTGATAAAACAGAATATAAATTCTTGAAATCTTTACTTCACATTTACTCAACAAGTCTTTTTTATGTGGGCCTTTTTGATGATTCATTGAGAACTGCGGAACAATTACTCAGTTTGGCAATTGAAAAAGAAGACATTGAAACCCAGATGATTTCCTTTTATCACTTTGGGGCACTAAATTTCAATTTGAACGATTACGATCTAGCAGAATCTTATTACAATAGATCCCTAAGCTTACAATCTGTATCGCCATCAATTGAGCCGGCTGCAAATTCTCATTGGGGATTGGGTGATATTTATTTAACAAGGAAAAAGTATAATGAAGCAGAGGCAAGTTATAAGGAGGCCTTGGCTTTGCACGAGAGTTTGTCTTCTGTTTTTGGAATTGCTAATTTGAAACACAACTTAGGCCTTCTTTATTTCTTAAAAGGAGAACTTGATACTTCAGAACCATTTATAGATTCTGCTGAGCGTCTATTTAAGGGGTTGATGCTAGAAGGTAATGTGACTTCCGGAAGTCAAGGTTTAATTTATGCTACTCTAACTTATTCAAAATTGTATTTCGCCAGAAAGGACTTTTATTCTTTTAGAGTTAAAATCGAGGAATCATTTAGACAACTTGTTAATTGTGTCGGCCACCCAAATTTTCATGAAATAATCTCCACCTACTTTTATTCAATTTTGAAATTTGAGGGCTTTGAAAGATTTTCAACGGTACGTGAGAATGTTCTCGGTTCTTCTTTGCAGCATACAATTGAAAGTAGATATACGATAAATGAATGGGCTAAAACAATGGTTAATACCTTTCTGGGATTGAATGATGAGAGCCAAATGTTGAAAAGTATTTCCGAGTTTGAATCAAATTA
>JBDUDG010000448.1:0-2624 GCA_040003045.1 Saprospiraceae bacterium
CCATTCCCGATTGATGATTGATGGACACTGAGCTGCGTCATTCGAACTTGTTCGAGACGAGTCGAAGTGTTATTTCAGGTCCGAAACTTTCATCATCATATCCTCCGTCTCCTGCACAAGTTCCGTAAAATGTTTATCCCGTTTGGTAGAATTGTCTCTTTTCAAAGGAAGATCCACATCGATGTGTTCGACTATCTGTGAAGGCGGTGACTTCATGATGTAGATATCATCTGCGAGATAAACAGCCTCGCTAATATCATGTGTTACAAATATGATCGTACTGTTGAATCGTTGCCAAAGGTCTAACAACATATCCTGCATCTGAATCCTTGTGCGGATATCAAGTGCACCGAATGGTTCGTCCATCAGAATGATCTCAGGATTCGCAATCAGGCTCCTCGCTATGGCAACCCTTTGCAACTGGCCTCCGGATAGTGCCGGATATTGAGCAAATTTCTTTTCCTGTCCTGAAAGACCCACCAACTCAATCATCTCCATCGCTTTGGCATAACGATCCTTCTTACTCATTCCTTCATACGACAATGCAAGAGCTACATTGTCAAGCACCGTCATCCATGGCAATGAAGAATATTCCTGAAATACCATGCTGACTCTTGACTTGTCGCTTACATGCTGACCCTTGACAAACACCTCTCCCTCCGTAGGTTTTTGCAATCCTGCTATGTACCTTAGTAAAGTAGATTTACCACTACCGGATGCTCCAAGTAAAACGACAAACTGTCCCTGATCAGGTTTGTCTTCAATCAACAGATCAAGATTCCGAATGATCCATGTTTTTCCGCCATCGTAAGATTGAGAGATATTTTTGAGCTCTATGATATTACCCCGCGCCGCAGTATCTGTGAATTTTATATTCATGAGACTGTAGTTTTAAGGCCAAGGGATTTTAATGTCATTTGGTCAACCCTTCCACGATACCACTTTATGCCTTTATATAGTAATAAGGCAATAACTATACAATTGATTAACCATGTAGTATCTCCAAAAAGATAACTTAAAGGTTTGAATCCGCCGAAAAATGGAAAATATTCACACAGCATTAGTATAAAATAAATGCCTAGTCCAATCCATACAAATACCATCACAGCATAATTAATAGCCACATTCAACATCTCATTTCCCTGAATAGATGATGATTTGATGGAATCAGATGCCTGATATTTAAATGGGAAAAACTCCCTGTCAAGCCACATGAATATTTTATCCTGTATCATACCGATGATCATGATAATAATCAGCAAAGCAAATATTTTATCATAACGACCCTGCCGTTGACCTGCATAATAGATTACTGTTCCTATTCCTCCCTGGTTACTGTTCATGGTCTCAGCAACAATAATATAAGTCCATGAGATAGCAGTCAATACCCTGATATCATCAAATAATCTTGATAAAACACTTGGCAGGTAAACCGTTTTTAATACTTGCCAGTCTGTTGCACCAAGTGTATGAACTGTTTTGAGATACACATCGGCCACCTCATCTATTCGTTGTACCATGACAGGCAACAAATAAATAAATATACCGAACGCAAGAAAGTGGACCTTCATCGGAGTCCAGATGCCAAACCATAAAATAAATAAAAGAGTCAGCGCAGTCAAAGGAACGTATCTTAATGCATCCACCTGCCATTTAAATCCCCAACGCATATACTTGAAGAGTCCAATGACAAATCCAACAGGCAATACAAGTAAAATCGCTTCTATGTAGCCGGAAATATTTTCTCCCAAGCTGAAACCAATATTCTTCAATGCCTCATTCTCATTGAACAATTCTCCATATGAGGTGAATACTCTGAAAGGTGAAGGCACTTTGTCCAAAATCGGGCTTACACCTGCAGTGAGGGCCATCCATAACGCCAATGAAAAAACAGCTCCAAGTATGCCAAACAGCAACTTAATTCCCGAACTCCCCTCCGATGATCCACCGAGAAATCTCATTCAATTATTTTTTTTCAGGATTTACTCAATCAGCTACAAGTTCAAATTCCGTCCGGCGATTCTTTGCTTTACAATCTTCATTTTGATTTTGCTCACAACCAGGCACAGGCTTATTTGGTCCATTACCAATGATGATAAACCTGTTGCGGTCAATCTTATATTGTGTAGCCAGATAATCCGCAACAGCCTGAGCCCTCTTTTGCGAGAGAGCCTGGTTAGTCGCAGCTGACCCAACATTATCAGTGTTACCTTCAATACGTACTCTTGAATTTGCAAACGATTTCGAAATGTCAGAGAATTGCAAATCTATAATCGTCATTGAATTCGGATCAAGCTGATATTTACCTGAAGCAAAATTGATGCTCACCGGTTTGTTTGCAATAGCAGGCGCAGATTTATCTTCAGCAGTTGGAGTAGTAAATGTTTTACTTGCTTCTGCAGCATATGCGGGTCCTGATAGCTTGTCATTCGCGTCCTGGATTGCTGAGGTCCAGATGACATTGCGCCATGCCGGTGCTTCTTTTTCAGCATCTTTGGTCATCACAAAATTCTTGCTCATTTTAGTATACAGATCTTCTCCTTTCTGACCTTTATACTGCGGATTCATTCCAAAGAAATTCAGATTATCTCCATGTCCTGTCCAATAAACAACTTCTGTCATCC
>JBDUDG010000449.1:0-2616 GCA_040003045.1 Saprospiraceae bacterium
AGTTTGGAGCGGATGGAGGGGGTCAATTTCAGCGGATACTCCACAAGTACAGAGTTTGGAGAAGGAGTGCATGAGCACACATATGGTTCGGGAGTCGATTTGTGTAATACCTCAGTCACCTTGCAGGCTTTGAGGGTATCAAATAATACTGTAGCATGTGAGGCAACTAAACAATTAAAATATAACCCCATGTGTAAATTACGCGGAAATGATGAGGATAAAGAAATAGTTACTTTTAATACTAATTGGAGAATTGATTGTAAGATATGGGTTGATGGTGGTCTAGGAGGGCTTTTCACTGTAGGCAATGTGGGATCAAGAACAAAAGCTATGAAAAAGGGATTTCTTGGAAAATGGTTTGGGCATAAAGCTGATCAGGTTTGGATTAGCCTTGAAGGTTTTTATCTCGCTCAAACCTCTTCTGCATGCAATCCGAACTGTTCCCAAGTGGATGTACCGTTCCTTGAAGAAACAGAAACAAATAGTGGGAATGTGCAAAGGAACATTAGCGATTCACATAAGGTAAATTACGAACCAAATCAGCTTTGGTCCACTCATAAAATGAAAATCGGTGGACAAACGTTTACCTATTCACATAACGGTGGCAAATTATTTTTGAATTAGAGTTGATAATCTATAAGGAGTCAGGTAAATTCCTGACTCCTTAATTCTTAAACATCATGATGAAAGTTCAGCTGTTATCGTTACTAATAATTCTTTTGAATTTATTGCCTTTACCATCTTCAGGTCAAGTTTTAAGTCTTGGATATGGGCAGATGTTTTACAATTCCAAAACCATTGTTCCTGTAGTTTATCAGTACGATGAGAAGGATAATGAGATCTTTTATTCTTTAGACCTTACCCTCTTTGAAATGGGCAGTTGTTTGATTGGAGCAGAACTCTCAACGTTTAAGGGCTGGGTTGGTTTTACGGCGTCCGGTGAAACCGTGCTTGGTTTTGCATCAAGTCGTACAAGTCTATTTCGACTCTCTCCATACTTGGGTTATATCATAAAACCAAATCAGAAATTCAGGTTGATCCCTTATTTCAAAACTATTCTGGAGCAGTCAGTTATTACAGGACTGAGTTCGGGGATTAGCCGCGTATCCGAAATTGACAGGCCTAATAGTTATAAAGGAACAATTTTTGTTGAACCAATTAAGCGCTTCCAGGTTTCACCAGGTGTTGGACTGATGATTAGTTGGAATCCATTTGGTAAAGTTTACTTACTTGGTAACATTTATTACACATACGGGTATCGACCATTTCAGAAGTATTATTTTGAATATAGCTATCAAGGGGTTGAACAACCGAATGCAGAATGGCAGGCAAATGGTACCGGTGTATTCACCTCAATAGGTATTGGATTTAAACTTTGGAACGTCGATAAAAATTCAAAAGGACGAGGATAAGCAAGCACTAAATGGCCTGCTAGGCTTGCCATCTATCATGAGTTTCAGGTAAATTTTAAAGTTCGGAAGGTTAATAAAGTCCTCAACATCAAATTCTGGGAACATCTCCTTTGACATATGCATTGCATCCTCCGTTCCTATTCTGAATGATATTACAGTTCCAGCATTACCTAGTACAGCTTGTTTGATTTTATCATCAAGTTGATGCAAATATTGATGAGCAAGTGTCATTCCTATTTTGAACTTACGTAATTCTGAAAACATATTGACTAGTGAAAGAGTAGTGAAGTTGTGAAACTCATCCATGTATACCATAAATGGAACTCGTTTATCCTCTTCAGTATCAACTCGACTAAAGGCAGCCGAAGCAATCGAGGTAACGAAAAGTGCCCCTAGCATATTTGCAACATCAGCACCTACGTGTCCTTTGGAAAGATTAACCAGAACAATTTTCTTTTCATCCATTGCTTTGCGTAAAGAAACCTCTTCTTTGTTTTCAATTAAAGCTCGTCTAATCACCGGATGCACAAGCATGCCTCCGATTTTGTTCATGACAGGGAGTAGGTCATACTTGTGATATTCTACAAACTCTCTTTTCCAGAATTTTTTTACCGTTTCACTCTTAACATTTAATAGCGCATTGCGTCGAAAATCCTTATCTAATAAAATCTCAACAATGTCAGCAACTGTTGCCTTTGGCTGATCTAGTAAGGTAAGAATAGCATGTCTAAGGATATGCTCTAATTTAACTCCCCAGGCACTGTCCCAAAGCTTTGAGAATACTTCTAAGATTCCAGAAGCAACCAAAGATCTTTTTCCTTCTGTGACTCGCTTAAACGGATTGTATTTAAGATTTAGATTCGGGTCTGGAAAATTGAAATAGATCAAATCATCTTTTCGAGATTCAGGGATAGCCTTTACTACTTTTTCAACGAGATCACCATGCGGATCTAATAAACAACATCCTCTTCCGGTTTGTATATCCTGCACTATCATAGTTTCTAAGCAAGTAGATTTTCCAGTGCCGGTCTTTCCAATCATGTAAGTATGCATCAAGCGATCTGGTTGTTTGATTCCAAAAATTCTACGATCACTTCTATATCCAATCTGTCCGAAATATGTGATGTCCTTGTTGCGAGTTTCATGCATTATAGGAATGATGACCTGCTTGCTTCACTAATTATAGACGGCAATAATGTCCACA
>JBDUDG010000450.1:0-2615 GCA_040003045.1 Saprospiraceae bacterium
TTAATTCGTGTTTTCAATATATCGAAATCCATTCCTCTCCTCGGGATTTAGATGCTTAACAAAATCATGTCCCCTGAAGGAATTAATGACACAAGAATTAAGTCCCCTTTAGGGGATTTAGGGGCAAAAAATAAAATTAAGTCCTCTTTAGGGGATTTAGGGGCAAAAAATAAAATTAAGTCCCCTTTAGGGGATTTAGGGGCAAAAAATAAAATCAAGTTCCCTTCAGAGGATTTAGGGGCAAAGCAGCATTCCTCCACTTCCTCCACCCCCACACTGATATCCCTGCATAAAAGAGATACAACAAGGCAAATAAATATCCTTCACTACGCCAATACAATCCTGTATACATCACATCAATGAATATCCAGTACACCCAGTTGTGCAGATCCTTTCTGACTAAAAGTATCGTGGCCCAAACTGAAAGTAATGTCAGCGAAGTATCAGGATAACCATATCTCGCATCTGCATAATGAATTAATAACCACGATATGGGATAGCTGATGATTAATATGATCACGATCACAATGACATGCTTTACCCAAATCATGGTGATGATCGGTTTGGTGCCGTCCTCTTTTCCAGCCTTCATCCAATTCCATAAACCCAGGAAACCAATCACGACATAAAAAGTCTGCAATCCTACATCCGCCATTAGCTTGTAGTCCGTGTAGCTTTTCCAGGCGATGCAGGCACAACTCACAATCCCAAAAATCCAGCACAATGGTTTTTCGTATGCGGCAAGAATAACATACAGAATACCGGTGAAGAGTCCCACCCATTCGATTGTGTCCTGATGCGTGATTTGTTCTGCAAGGACACTTAAATCCACAGTTGACCGGTTTTTCTGCTCAGCCTGATTATTTCGTCAGGTCAAATTTATATTGTAAGATGTAGTGAATCGGGTGATGGGTCTTTGGATCACTTTGCTTCAGGATCACATCGATATCCGTTGTTTCTCCGATCTCTTTCTCAGAACTGTCGAATAGCGCTTTGATCAGCCCTTTCTCACCGGGCTTAAATACTTTATACTGCGGATAATCGAGTGTAGTGCATTCACATGAAGTGATCAATTCTATTGCAATCGGTTGATTACCGGTATTGGTAAACTGGAAAGACATTTCCTTTTTATCACCCTTATGGACAGAGCCAAGTTCAATCATTTTTTTATCGAACGTAAGCTCAATTTTTGGGTCCGTGATTGGCACAGTGCCTTTTTTCGGCAGATCAGGATCAGTACTCTTTAGATCACTTTTTTTTTGAACTCCGAGATCAGATTTTTTCACTTCAATAGTGGTAGGACCTGCGATGATCTTAAATTCCGTTCTCCGGTTTACGCGATGTTCCTCTTCAGTACAATCGATACCATTGATACACTGATTCAGTATCTGTTTTTCACCATAACCTACAGCTTCGATACGGTTTTCTTTGATGCCATGTTTGACAAGCCAGTTTTTGGCTGACTGTGCACGGCGCTGTGAGAGGCGTTCATTGTAGTCGTCATTACCACGTGAATCGGTGTGTGAAGAAAGCTCAATGACCATGTCCGGGTATTGTTTCATCAGCCCCAGCAGGAACGTAAGATCTTTTTCAGATTCTGCCAGGATCTTGTCATCATCAAAATCATAATAGATGTTGTTGAGACGAATTGGCTCATTCATGGTCAGCGTTTCCATGCCGTTTTTATCTTCCGGTTTCTTCACCATTTTCACTGTACGCTTGATGGTTTGATTAGCTACCATTCCTACTGTATTCAATTCAAAGTCACTGGGAGCATATCCATCTTTTTCAATGAGCACTTTATATTTTTTGTCTTTGTCCAGACCGAATTGCGAATCATTGATCTTGTCATTCACCTGGACTTCTGATTTTCCTGTCTTGCCCTGATTGATTTCGAATACAGTCACTTTGGCACCAAGTAGAGGCGCATTTCCATCATAGGTGCTTGTGATCAGGTCTATGACTACATCACGAATGTGAAACTGGTATATATCGTCACAGCATGTTTTTGATTTTAATGAATGTGATAATTCGTCAGGTCGATTGGACACCAGGAAACCGACTTTGCCATCTTCATTGACAGAGAAAAAGAAATCATCGTATGATGAGTTATAGCCTTTGCCAAGATTTTCTGCTTTGCTCCAGGCCTGACCATTCCACTCTGTCCTGAATATATCAAGACCTCCAAGACCAGGCAGACCGTTGGAAGAGAAATACAATTTGTTATTCAGATAAAATGGAGTTTCTTCATCCAGTGATGTATTGATCAGTGATCCCAGGTTGACGGGGATGTCATATACATTGTCAGAAATCCGATCTGCATAATAAAGGTCGAAGCCACCGGAACCACCAAGCATATTGGAAGAAAAGAATAAAACTTCCTTACCAAATAGTATTCCCGGAGTTGGCTGTTTTGCTAAATAATTTCCGTTGATGCCTTTTAGTTCTTCAGGTGCACCCCATCCTTCACCGGTTGAAGGGCTCATAAAAATCTTACTTTCTGTTACATCGTTTCCTGTCAGGACGGATCTTGTAAAAAATAATCTTTTCCCGTCGGGTGACAGGCTTGGACTGGCTGTATGAAATCCTTCTCGATTAATTTTATCCGGCAATGG
>JBDUDG010000451.1:0-2613 GCA_040003045.1 Saprospiraceae bacterium
TATTTGACCGATATTACAGAGTAGATCACGGTGGGGATGGTTATACTGGCTTGGGGCTTGGGCTTTACATCTGTTCTGAAATTATTAAAAAACATAACGGAACAATTGGAGTAGACAGCGTTATCGGTGAAGGCAGTACCTTTTGGTTCACCTTGCCCAACGTTTTGCAAATTCTAAAAAAGCACTGAGTTGCGTGCCATAAATGGGTGAAGTTTGAAAAATTGACAGGTGAGGTCTGTTCTTATCATTGGTATGGGCTTTGAATACGATTGATCGGTTTAATTAATTATAAGTTTTAATCATTAACAAAATTCAAGGAGGAACGACCCATGACATTGGTTAAATTTAATCCGGAAAAAAGAAACAATGGTTCATTACTACCAGGCTTTAACGACGTTTTCGATTCGATCTTAAACGACACTTTTTTTAACGACCGTTTGGTAACACGCGTACCGGCAGCTAACATTAGCGAGTCAGCAGATCACTATCATGTTGAACTGGCTGCACCGGGTTTAAAAAAAGAGGAATTTAAGATCAGCCTTGATCGTAATGTGCTAAACGTTTCAGTAGCGCGGCAAAGGGATATCCGTGATGAACAAAAGAATTACAGTAAGCGCGAATTCAGCTATAGTTCATTTGTACGCGCATTCACTTTATCTGATAGTGCCAATGCAGAGAGCATTGAAGCTGCCTATACCGATGGCGTGCTAAAAATTGACATCGCTAAACGCGAAGAAGCCAAAATGGTTCGCCGTCAAATTGTGATCAGATAATTCCAGAACAGCAAAAATCAAGGCTCCGTATGGAGCCTTTATTTTTGATTATGAAAACAAAATTTTATATCATTTTAAGCTTGAAAACCTTGGCAGGTTTTGAAAGCTATGGACAGATTGACTTCGGGCATGATCAGGAAGCGGCTTACTTACTTTTCGAAAATTTGAGAGGGAAATCTGAACCAGACGGCCTATCTTTACTACACCTAGACCTGATGGAAACAGTGGATGAATTACCGGTAAAAATTAAAACGATCGGTTGCACGCGGACGAATTAGCCTGCAATGGTAAACTCATTGCCCTGGAAATTTTCAGACAGAAAAATCTGAAGAGTTACGAAGAATAACTTGTAAATAGTTTAAGCGGTTGATGCTGCCGCGGAGCATGAAACTTCTTATTCCATTGTAACTCAAACAATCATCCTTTTTTTTGCTTCTATCAACGAGCAATCATCCCTTTCCGCTGATAACAAAGTTGATGGATTCTAAGGACAGTACTCATACTGATGCCAGCCGATACCACTTTAGCAAAAGAAAATGCTGCCCTAAAGCAGGAGCTACAGCGCTTAAAAAACTTTGATCATTCTGAAAAATTCCGCACCATCTTCGAATTTTCGAGATTAGCCAACAAAATCATTGCGCCCGACTTGAAAATAATCGAGGTCAATTCCGCTTTAGTTAACCTTTTGGGTTACGAATTGAAAGCAGATATTATCGGTACCCGTATCCTGGACTATTCCCCGGAAAATCATCAGGCGCATTGGAAATTATTACAGGAACATTTATGGCAAAAGAAAACCTCTTATTTTACATTGGAAACCAGTTTAATTAAAAAGGATAAAACCATCATTTGGTGCCATGTAACTTCGATCCTGTTTCCAGATAAGCAAGGGCCATTGGGTTATACGATCATTGAAGATATCACCGAACAACGCTTCCTTAAACTGCATAAAGAGGAATTTATCAGCGTGGCCAGTCATGAACTGAAAACACCCATCACCAGCCTGAAAGCTAACCTGCAATTGATGAGCCGGCTATTGAAGGGAGACACCCTGCCCAAAGAAAAAATGATCGAGATGACGCGCAATGCGGAAAAGCATGTAACAAAACTGAATTACCTGGTCAATGACCTGCTCAGCTCCACAAAAATAGATCGGGGGCATTTAGCGATCGATAAAACAAACTTTGTCCTGGCGGAACTGGTGCAGGATTGTTGCAGCCATATCCGTTTGGAAGGAAAATACCACATCAATTACCAGGGCGACCCTGATTTTATATTGTTCGCTGACCGCCATAAGCTGGATCAGGTACTGGTTAACCTGGTGAATAACGCCGTGAAATATGCGGCAGGCTCCTTCCAGATCATTATTGACGCGGAACATGCGAATAGTGTCACTAAGGTTTCGGTTAGTGACTTTGGTAAAGGCATCGCACCTGAAGACTTGACCCATCTCTTTGACCGGTATTTCCGGTTAAGTAATGATAACAATAAGACATCCGGCCTGGGGCTGGGTTTATATATTTCCGCCGAGATCGTCAGGCTGCACGGCGGCGACATGGGCGTGGAAAGCGAAATAGATAAAGGGACGACCTTTTGGTTTACCATCCCTGATGAAACACATTTTAAATAACTTATTATGGCACCTGAAAATAAAAAACTAAAGGCAAAACGTAAGCGGATCGTTACCGTGCCGCCCAACGATGGTTTGAACACACCGGTACCTGGTACAGCGGCCCAGCCGGTCAGATCGGCTGACGAAGAAGCGTTGTACAGGCAGGCGGATAATCCATTAGGTGATCCGCATAAGATCTGATTTAAACAGCGGCGATCTGCCGGGGGA
>JBDUDG010000117.1:0-8692 GCA_040003045.1 Saprospiraceae bacterium
CTTGGTTTTCCAAAAGAATTTCCGATGTAGACATCCATCCATCCATCACCATTCACATCTGCTGTAGCCATCAGTGGCCCTAAGTCTGATAATTTCCAGGGCAAAAGAAATGATGTTTCAAAATCAACGTAATCATTTTCCTGATGACGAAAATTTAGTTTGGAAGCGGTAGTCACATCTGTAAACATTGTAGTTATTGCAGGGGAAGCATGTGTAATCGGAAAGTTAGCATTTGCGTAATTAATCGATATACGTTGATTGGCTTCAATATTTTTTAGAGTTTGAGATTTTCCATCAGGCCATCGAATTACAGCACTATCAACTAAAGTTTTCTTGCCTAAACCAAAATGAAATAAATGCTCAATCGATGAAAATATACCTCTGGTCGGATTTAACATTTGATATTCATGTAAGGAATCAGCATATATATTTATTGAAGTTCCAACCCCAAAGGGATTTAATTTTGAACCCACGCATTTAAATTGCAAATAGTTATTTCCTGATTGTCCGGTAGCAAGGTTTTCATAAACAAAAGCCTCATCATTAATATTGTTGACTATATAATCAAGATCACCATCATTATCCAGATCAGCAACAGCAGCTCCATTTGACCAGGTAGGTGGTATTGACATCCATTGACCACTCATATCTGTAAATGTCAGATCACCGTTATTCTTATAAACAAAATTATGCAATTTATACTGAGGGATTAAATCAAGAAACTGATGTACATCTGCATATTGTTGTTTTAATTCTCCTTTAGCCTTTATATCCGCAAATGTAAAATTGATAAAATCTGTATTTGTCACTTCTCTTTGATATCCATTTGTAATTAATATGTCTTTCCAGCCATCATTATTCAGGTCAGCCAATAAGGCACTCCAACTCCAGTCTGTTTCAAATATATTAGCCATACAACCAATATCGCTGAATGTGGAATTACCATTATTTCGCTGCAAAACATTTCGGACTACAGGCTCAAAGTATCCATGGCGAATCAACGTTGAATACCTGTTTTGAGAGTTTGTACTCAATAAAGTTTTTCTTCGGTATTGCGTATTGCTTAACATATCAACAGCAAATAGATCGAACAATCCATCGTTGTCAAAATCAGATAAATCCGTGCCCATGGTGTGTTGCGAAGTATGCTTAAAGTAATCTTTTATTTTGTTGGTAAATGTACCATCATGGTTATTTATATATAAAATATCCGGTTGTATAAAGTCATTCCCAACATAGATATCAGGCCAGCCATCATGATTAAAATCTTCAACAGAGACACTTAATCCATAAGCAAAATTCCATATCCCGGCTTCTTTCGAAACATCTTTAAATCCGCCGCTGCCATCGGGTTTAGGCGGACCATCGTTACGGTATAATCGATCAGAATCGTATTCGTTGATTGGTTCTAACAAGGGTTCTACAGTTTGACCATCGGGGGATGGTTTTACATTTATTTTACTGGCATAGCTAAAGTCAACGGGATAGTTGAGAAGGTATAAATCCAGGTCTCCATCATTGTCATAATCAAAAAAATTAGCGCCTACGGAAGCTGATTTGTCATCCAGACCATACTCTTTCGCCCGCTCGGTAAAAGTTAGATCACCATTGTTAATAAAAAGTTTATTTCTTCTGTCTTCATTTACGACTGGGCCTGCCCGACAAACATAGAGGTCCATAAAGCCATCGGCATTGATGTCAATAGCAGTAACTGTGATTTCAAACCCCTCAGCCGATTCCAATCCTGAGTTAGCGGTCTTATCCTCAAATTTTAAGTGGCCACGGTTTACATAAAAGGCGTTTTTACCCGAACTGGAAATAAAATAGATATCCTGTAACCCATCATTATTAGCATCGAATATGGCCACGCCTCCACCACTATAGGTATTAATGTGGGTCGTAATATTCATTTCAAATGTTTCATTGATTACATTCTTAAAACTAATTCCAGTTTCTTTTGAGGTCAATAAGTTTAAGAGGGGAGAAGAAGCAACTAAAGCCTTATCACCTGGAATTTTGTGTTCTGTGCTTTCCTGGTCCTGACAGGAGATAAATACTATAAGAAGAAAAGTAGTCAGGAGACTTGCAAAAGCTGACTTTAATCGCGTTAGAAAAGTGGTGGGGAGAATTGAGGACCTCATAGATTCTTTATTACGGGGAATTAATTTAAATTTTTTAAATGGAGAGTTAGAAGCACAAATTAATACATTTAAGTGCTACCCGACGGAAGAGGATGACCTCCTCAAATTGATCTGAGGGGTATAGCTTTTATCCCTGTTCTGGAACGTCAGCAAATTTTTTGAATCACTTAATGTGATGAATTTCCTTTCGTTCTAAGGAGAATTAACTGTTTTTGTAATCATATTAAGAGCCAATTCAGGAAATTTCAATTGACTAAATGGATTAATTGCATCAATAAATTGTGGCTTTTGGGCGACAAATAGGATGGTTTTTAGCGTAATACACTTAATATAAGGATATTAAATAGTATCATAAATAATATATGTTAAGACAATATTGAAAAAAAAGAATTCATTACTTGGTATTCATAATATATTACATATATTTGTAATGTGTATTGAATTAAAAATGTGCAGATATTAAGTTATAAAAAATCGTAATATGTAGTTCGGTCCCATCCCAAAGACATTGCTCCCAAAGCAGTAACAAACGATTGATGAACCCAAATAGTCTCTTTATGAAAAAACTAGTTACCTCTGGTTTAAGAGGATGTTTATTCCTGGCGGCATGGAGCGTGGTTACCCTAATGGTCACCATTCCTGCAAATGCTCATGCCCAGGGATGTGTTATGACATGCCCGCCCAACAGTCCTCCTGTACAGGTCAACCTGTCTTCAGCCTGCAATGATGTGCTTACTTATCAACAGCTCGGAGTTACGATCTCAGGTTGTAACGGGCCGATAAGTGTCCAGATCTTTGACAATGGAGTTCCACTTGGGAACATGGTAAATGCGAGTATGATAGGCCATACGTATATGGTTATCGTAAGCGATCCTGTCTCTGGTCAATCATGTATGACTGCAATAATAGTTCTGGATAAACAGGCACCTATAGTTCAATGCCCTCCAGATGTGACTTTGGGTTGTAATACAGATCTTTCGACTTATGCCGGGCTGACTCAGGCTTCGGTCTCCGATTGCTCTTCAACTCAGATTCATTCCAGCGACCTTTTATTAAGTGCAGGGAATTGCGGCGACAATATCATATCCCAATACGTCAGAACTTATACCATAGTAGATTTATACAATAATGCGGCTACTTGTGAACAATTGATTTCTCTGGCAAAAGCCGATCTGGCAAATGTTGATTTTCCTCCAAACTATACTGGAGTCAATGCATTTTCATGCTTTCCTCTTCCAAATACAGGTCCTTCCAATACAGGGTATCCAACAGTCAACGGTCAAAATGTGATTAATGGAACATTCTGCAATCTGAGTGCAGTTTATTCTGATGTGACTGTTCCTGTGTGCAGCGGATCCTATAAAATATTCAGGACCTGGACTGTTTACGACTGGTGTGCAAACAACATATTTGTAGATTCCACTCAGATCATTGAAGTTATCGACAAAACTCCTCCTGTGGTTACAGCTCCTGCTGACCTGACGGCTTCGACAGGTCCTTCTGATTGTAATGCGGATGTTATTTTGCCACCGGCTTTAATCACAGAAGATTGTTCCACTAGCTGGACGGTAAGAATGGAAGGGCCATTCGGTACCATTTACACAAATGGAGGATTGTTCTCAAATTTGCCTATTGGACTACAGCGCATCATTTATAAAGCAACAAATGACTGCGGTCTTGAAGGAACTGATACAGTATATATATCTGTCCAGGATCTTCAGCCTCCCACACCAGTATGTAATCAGAGCCTTAATATCCCTGTCAATAATTTTGGGACTACTTTAATACCCGCCTCGATATTTAATGCGGCCAGTTTTGACAATTGCGGCCCTGTTTATTTCAAGGTAAGACGAATGTCACTACCTGCCGGATATTCGTGCGCGAATCCCGGTAATCCTAATAATATGTTCGATGATGCTGTGCAATTTTGTTGTGGTGATATAGCCCATAATCCTGTAATGGTCGTCTTGCGTGTTTATGATGTTCTGCCTGTAACAGGTCCTGTTTCGGACAGCTACCTGGCCGGACATTTTAATGATTGTATGGTACAGGTCACAGTTCAGGATAAACTACCGCCATCGATCATTTGTCCGGACAATCTTACCATAAGTTGCCAATTTCCATATACACCTGAAAACCTTAATGTATTTGGTACAGTTGCGCTATCTCAGGCGGCCCGACATCCGATTTGTGTAGATGATCCCGGAGATGGAATTCCTGGATTGCATTGTTTTGGATTGGATGGACTCGCTGAAGATAATTGTGGTGTGAGCGTTTCTTCCACAGCTTCAATTACAGTGAATACTTGTGGTGCAGGTACAATTGTTAGAACATTTACAGCAACCGATGATGGTGGACTTCAAACGACCTGTCAACAGACGATAAGTATTATCAATTATAGTCCATTCATGCTGTCTGATATTAGTTGGCCGCCTGATCTCACAACCACAAATATCTGCGAGTTGGATTTATTGGATCCTGAAGATCTCGTGGCTCCCTATAATGCACCGGTATTAGCTTCAGGACCATGCGATCTGGTAGGGGTAAGTTATGATGATGATGTATATGAATTTACCCAGAATCAACCTTGCTTTAAAATACTTCGGACCTGGACGGTGATAGATTGGTGCCAGTTAAATACACCTGCCGGTGGTATATGGACTCACCTTCAGGTGATAAAAGTTACAAATACAACTCCTCCGGTGATAACACCCATTGCTGATATTTCTACATGCTCATTTGATGCAGCATGTGGAGGATTAACACTGAATTTTAATGCTTCCGCGCATGACGATTGCTCTGCAGCCACTTCATTGAGCTGGACATATGCTATCGATCTGAACAATGATGCAACGTTTGATTTTATTTCCCCTGTTCTTCAGGGAGGGTCTATTGCATTCTCATATTATATTCCGATAGGATCTCATCGGATTTTATACACCGTGTGGGATCATTGTGGAAATACTTCTACTGTAGAACAAGAGGTTTCTGTCATCAGCTGTAAACCTCCATCAGCAAAATGCATTCATGGATTGAGTACGAATCTGATGCCAATGGATCTAAATGGTGATGGAACAGCAGATTGGGGAATGGTCACTCTGCAAGCAGGGATGTTCGATGCTGGAAGTGATCATCCATGCGGCAATGCCCTGTCAGTTGCATTTAGCGCTGATCCGAATGATGTCACAAGGGTTTTTGATTGTGGGGACATTGGAGAAAATGAAATTGAATTGTGGGCGATTGATGAAAATGGTCTGACAGATTTTTGTATTACAACTGTGGACATTCAGGATAATAATGGAATATGTCCCGGACAGCTAGGCGGTACTGGAATAATTTCTGGCAATATTTCTGTACCCGGTTCAGGGGACCTTGCAGGTGCAATGGTTTTTCTGGACGGAAGTAATACAGCCGGTATTCCGAGCAGTGCCAATGGATATTTCGTATTCCCTGCAATGCCATTAGGTGGACAGTATGTGGTAAGACCGGTGAAAGAAGGTGATGCAAAAAATGGAGTAACAACATTGGATTTACTTCAAATTCAAAAACACTTGTTGGGAATTAAAACATTTGATACACCATATCAATATATCGCAGCGGATGCCAACAACAGCAAAAGCATCTCTGCAATTGATATCATCCAGCTCCGAAAATTAATCCTTGGTTATTATGATGAGCTTCCGGACAGTCCTTCATGGAGGTTTGTTGACGATGCTCATGTGTTCCCGGATCCACATAATCCATGGATTTCTACATGGCCGGAAACATTTGTGATCAATCCTTTCAGCACCAATATGAACGATGTCAATTTTGATGCAATAAAGATTGGAGATTTGAATGCTTCAGCCAACACGCACGCAGGGAATATTCCTGTGTTGCCAAGAAATGATCAATCATGTGACATCCAATATTTGGTTACACAACAACCTGATCAGGATGTGTATAAAATACAAGTGAACCTTTTGAATGCCGAACAGTATAATGCACTTCAATTTTCATTCGACTGGGATCAGGCGGGATACGATTTGATGGAATGGAACCCTGGTGAAAAACTTTCAGCTGATAATATTAGGATGCCGGATGCACAGGGTCAGGTTGCCTCCATGCTTTCATATACCACGGATAATTGGCCGCAGGGATCTATGCCTCTCTTCACTATGTGGGTAAAACAAAAAATAACCGGAGTGAGACCATTTAAACTTTTCATCAGGTTGGAACCTACAGAGCCCCTCGCGTATATTATCGATCAGGATAAGCCAGTTTCAATACATATAAATGAAGTGAAAGAGGATGTTCCACAAATTCATAACCGTCCAAATCCATTTAAAGATCAAACATCCATTCTCTTCCATAGTATCAGGGAGGAAGATGCTGTCATTCATTTCTTTGATCTGGATGGAAAGATTGTCATGAAGAGAAATGTACATCTGGCAGAAGGTGACAATGAATTTGTAGTTCATGCGTCTGAACTGGCCGGAAGTGGGATGTATATCTATGAGATTAAATCTGATATTCAATATAGTACCAACAGAATGATAATAGTAAATTGACCTGGTGGGGGTAACCGCCCCATCAGTTTTTTTGATTGCGACTTTCCATTTTATACTTAAGACTTAACGTGCTGGAAAATGCCTCGGCTGCATTCTTCCTTCAGAAAAGTAATGGCCGTTTATTAACAAATTTAATTGTAATTATAATGGAAACAATACGTACTTCAGGAGCCATCCTTTCAGGAAAAAACATCGCGATTTTACTCGCCTCTTTATTCCTTGTTGCGCAGACATTCAAATTGAGTGCGCATGATGACAAAAAAATAATTGATCCAGGCACCAGGGATCTTAAAAACTGGACTATTTGCTGGGAAGGAACAGAACACCGGATGGACAGCAATTCAGGATATGAACCTGATATGGCTTTGTCCTGCAAGCCTAATGTAAATGTTTCATTGGGACAGGGAGGTTATGCGGTTCTGACTGCATTGTTGTTGGTTAATGCGCCGGCTTATCCCGCTAACCTATATACGGTGGACATCATGGGACCACTGCATGATACAGTCTATTGTGCACAATTAGGGCAGGATGTCATGGTTATGGTGACAGAAGTTCCAACCGGGAATGCATGTATGTCAAGTGTACATGTTGAAGATAAACTCAAGCCTACGCTGGTGTGTATGAGTGACACTTTACCGTGCAATGTAGATATCCCCAGTATAAATTTTGAAAGTCTCCTTGAATCCGTATCTGATAACTGTGATGCTGATCCTGCAATATGGTATTCTTATACCATTCAAAACCTGCCTTGCAATGCAAATGGATTTACGCAAATTATTTCTGTGATATGGACTGCAACCGACCAATCCGGAAACAGCTCAACCTGCACGGATATTGTGTACCTCAAAAAGCCACAGATCAGTCAGATCATGTTTCCTGCGAATATTACTGTAAGCTGTGTCAATGCTAATATTGATCCATCCGTCACAGGAGAACCAACTTATAATGGTGAACCTATCAGTTCAACTTGTCAGATCATTGTTTATCATTCTGATCAGGTAGTGCCCATGTGTAATGGGTCCCAGAAAATTCTGAGGTTATGGACTGTGAAAGATTGGTGCAATAGTGGTACCATGACGCACGTTCAGGAAATTCTCATCAGGGATAATACGCCCCCTGTACTCATTTGTCCTAATAATATTACTGTCAGCACTGGACCACTAGTGTGTACAGCGAAATATACACTTCCATTTCCGCAAGTGTCTGATGCATGCTCAAATGCAAATATGATCGATATTGACTTTTTTGTGAGCGGGGTGCTTGGGATTTACTCGCCTGGTGATATGGTGATATTGGGGGTGGGCACAACGGTCATTACTATTCGTGCAACAGATCCGTGTGCAAATTCAAGTATGTGTTCATATATGGTAACTGTACGTGACATTACTCCCCCTACAATCGTTTGTCCGGGCAATGTTACAGTAGATTGTAACGCAAGCACTGCTCCAGGAAATACGGGAACAGCAGTTGCATTTGATATTTGTGATGCTGCGCCCACCGTTACTTATAGTGATATAATAGTGCCTACAGTGAATTGCGCTGTTGGATATATAGTCATGCGAGTATGGAAAGCAACAGATCATAGCGGGAACATGAGTACGTGTATGCAAACTATAGTGTTGACTGATAACACACCACCAGTCATCTCCTGCCCTCCAAATCTGACGATTCTCTGCACTGCCAGCACTGCGCCAGCCAATACTGGTAACGCTACAGCATCTGATCATTGTGATGCAACTCCAACCGTTACATTTTCTGACGTTTCAATTGGGGCCAGCTGCCCACAAGAGCTTACTATTAAGAGGACATGGAAAGCAACAGATCATTGTGGAAATTCAAGTACTTGTGTTCAGACTATTTTTGTAGATGATAATTTGGCGCCGGTGATTACATGTCCGCCAAACATATCAATAGAATGTTCAGCATCGATTGATCCATCAGTTACAGGCACTGCTACAGCTACTGACAATTGTGATACTACACCCAATATTACATTTACAG
>JBDUDG010000452.1:0-2595 GCA_040003045.1 Saprospiraceae bacterium
AAAAATCAGCATCTGCAGAAATGACAAAACCATCCTTCCAGAAATATTTAAACCTGCGACCTCCAAGCAATCCTGCAAAAGTGACCTCACTCAGGTTTTCAGGCAAAGGCATGATCGCTGCAAATGAATGTGAGGGAGGCCCTCCAACAAATATGGAAACCTTAAATTCAGTTCTTGTTTGATTGTACATCGTATGATGAATTCCAATACCGCGATGTAGTTGATAATGCATACCCGCTTCACTATTCTGTATGTAATCATTTCCGCTGATCTGGATCCTGTACATCCCGATATTTGAATCTGATATTTTTTTATTTCCGGGTGGTAAACTCATGACCTGCGGAAGTGTAATAAATGCACCCCCATCCTCAGGCCAGCAAACAATCTGGGGTAATAATTCCAGAGTTGTTTTTCCATGCAAAATGGACTTATTCCATTTCTTTTTAACAGGCAGACCATTTAGCGCAGCGATGGAACTTGAGGCATACCTTAATGGATGACGAAAGAAATCACCAGGATCGGCTTTTAGATTAATTATGTTCTGCACCTGTTCAAGGGTATCCCGGAAAAGAAAAGTAGTCCGCGCTTTTGTACCAAAAAGATTGGACAACGCCTGAAATGGACTTCCTTTTACTTTTTCAAATAATAAAGCAGGACCGCCTGCATCAAATACACGTCGATGAATCTCCGCCATTTCCAGGTAGGGATCTACTTCAACGGGAATACGAAGCAGCTGATCCGAAGGAAGATCCTCAATGCATTGACGAAGCGTATGATAAGGCAAGTGGAATTGTTTTTATCTACTCATCTCAGAATAGTGTGGAAAAGATACAATGTTCCTGCTTCGTTCTTGGGTAGTTTGTAATTCAGTTCAAGGTATTCATCGGGTCGCGAAGGTTAATTACTACCATGGGATAAACTTTATCCGTGGTACTAAGTTTAAATGACATGTATTCCACATTTATTTAAGGTCTTCTGATTTCAAAGTACTTCCTAATGGATATCGTGATCATGCTTTTATTTGGTGCCATTACAGGATGGTTGGCAAGCCGGATTTTTTTAGGTCGAGGATTAGGTTTATTTGGAAATGTGATCGCAGGGATTTTAGGAAGTGTATTTGGATATTGGTTGTTCGGAGAATTCGGCATTCAATTGTGCAAAGGCGCGATAAATACTTTACTTCAGGGTTTATGTGGGGCTGCAGGAATAATCATATTGATCAACCTTATTTTTCCAGGAAGGGCATCATAGAATGTCCTTGCATCAAATATGATTTCTTCTCATATATCTTTTTACCTTAGCGCCAAATGATATTAGGTTGAAGGCTTATCAGGATCTCCTCCGCCATGTACTGGATCAGGGAATACGCAAGAGTGATCGGACCGGTACCGGTACTACAAGCGTTTTTGGCTACCAAATGCGATTTGATCTGAGCGAAGGGTTCCCTTTGCTAACCACCAAAAAATTGCACATACCTGCAATTATTTATGAACTCCTTTGGTTTTTAAAGGGAGATACCAACATTGCATATTTACAAGAACATGGTGTGCGGATCTGGAATGAGTGGGCAGATGCAGAAGGAAACCTCGGTCCAGTATACGGCCACCAATGGAGAAGCTGGACAGGTGTGGATGGAATTGCGATTGATCAGATCTCACAAGCCATCAAAATACTAAGGACAAATCCCGACAGCAGGCGAATCATTGTTTCGGCATGGAACGTAGCTGACCTTAATAAAATGGCTCTGGCTCCATGTCATTGTTTGTTTCAGTTCTATGTGTCAGATGGAAGACTAAGTTGCCAGCTTTACCAGAGATCCGCAGATGTTTTTCTGGGTGTTCCTTTCAATATAGCTTCATATGCGTTACTCACTTTAATGATGGCACAGGTGTGCGATCTGAAGCCGGGGCATTTTGTACATACCTTTGGAGATGCTCATATCTATCATGATCATTTCGAACAGGTCCAGGAGCAATTGACAAGAGAACCAAGAGCCCTGTCTGTCATGAAATTGAATCCATCGAAAAAAGATATTTTTTCTTTCACTTTCGATGATTTTGAATTAATAAATTATCACCCTTATCCACGTATTCCAGCGCGGGTTTCAGTGTGATTTTTAAGCATCTTGTTTAGATAAAGTCTAAATAATCAATAGTCTTCATATGGATTCGGGTTAAGTCTTGTATCTAATTATTTTTGCAATATAATCAGCTATCATTACAGTCTCTACTTTAAATGTTATGCATCATAACTGCTTGAAATACTGCGTTTTCCTTGCACTCAGCTGGATTTTTATTGTAGGAAGCGTCAATGCTGAGCCTACGGTAGCAGCTGGTAAGGTCCTGTTTCAAAATCAATGCAGGACCTGTCACAATCCTACGATGAAGGATGATATGACGGGACCTGCTCTTGGAGGTTTTGAGGAAAGGTGGGGAGCCTATCCAAGGGAAGATTTGTACAAATGGGTGCATAACTCGCAGGTTCTGGTCGCCGCCGGTCATCCCAGAGCTGTCGAGCTTTGGAACAAATGGAAGCCCACTGTTATGACTCCTTTTCCTGCATTCAAGCCGGATGAAATTGAGTCTATATTTCTTT
>JBDUDG010000118.1:0-8641 GCA_040003045.1 Saprospiraceae bacterium
CTGCAATTTCTGGTGCCAATTTTATTGATAATCCGGTGCTGGAAAATCTGATCACAGGAACAAAAGAAATTGAACAGGCCAAAGCAGATCCTGTGTATCCAAATCCGATCATGCAGGGAGATTTGCATTTTGGACATGAAGTCGTTTCTTATGGCATCTTTGATGGCTCAGGACATCTGGTAGGGCATGGATTCAATACAGATCACGCTGAGATCACAGGACTTACTCCGGGAATGTATTTTATCAAACTGGAAGGCCATCTACAAAAGTTTGTTATTCAATAAATAAATGGATGCCGGACAAATGGATGCCGGACTCATGACAATAAAATACCTATACTGGAGTCTGCTCCGCATCCACGAAAGATTTTTTGCGTAAATATTTTCATTGAGCTTAAGCCATCCCGATTTGCCGGGATGGCTTTTTTGTTAAAAGAATCTCAAAGGAGGAAAAATGGGTGACAATAGTCGCATTTTTAGAGCGTTAAAGTTGTTCTATCGCCTATGTCCCGTAAACGTCAATCAAAGAGCGCCGCCAAGTCCCGCACCAGGGGAAGGGCTATTTCATTTGTGTTACATCTCCTGCTGCTGCTGCTGGCCTTTCTACCCTTTCTCTCAATGAAGATGCCTGCCGAACCAACAAAAGAATCCCTGGTCATCCAGTTTGATTATCCTTTTAATCAATACGTTAAGCCCGAGAAGTTTGTAGTGCAAGAACAACCCAAGACCATGGATACGGATGCAGGTTCGCATATGTCCGGTAGCGAAGCAGGTGGTAGTAAAGCCACACCTGAAGAGCCAAAACACAACAGGCCGGTCGAAGCTGCCCCTTCAAAATTGGCTGCTCCTCAGTTGAATACCGTGAGCCGGCCTGCTGCTTCTATTCTTTCTTCCAACACGTCCGATATTCCTTTACCGACGCCGAAAATAGTCATACACTCATCCTGGGCTGCTGTCAGCGACAATTCATTTGAAGCCGATGCTGTGCAGGAGCTCAATATCATCGATACAGGAGGGGGCAATGGGACTGCTGCAGTAGGCGGTTCAGAGCCGGGTGATGATGATTCCGGTGTGACCAGCGAAGGTTTTGGAACCAAACCTGGTGGAACAGGTGGAACCGGAACAGGTACTGGAAATACAGTCGGTAATGGCTCAGGCCCCGGCGGTGGAGTTGGTGTAGGAAGTGCAGGAAAAAATACCGGTGTCGGAAACGATGGAAATGGTCTGGGCTGGCAGGTAGGTCTTGGAAAAGGCTTTGATCGCAAGCTGGTTTCTCGTGGTAACGTCGGCAGTATTGCTGTAAAAGAAGGTCATATCACTGTAAGCATCTGCGTAGATAGAAACGGAAAAGTGATCCGCTCTAAATACAATCCATTAGGTTCGAATATCAGAGAACCTGATCTCATTCGCAAAGCTGAAGCCGTAGCTAATACCTATATCTTCGTAGCAGACCCGTCGGCCCCTGTCGAACAATGCGGAAATCTTACGTTTATTTTCAAGATCAAATAGATATGCGTATTGCGATATGCGTAATGCGATATGCGTATTGCGATTTTTCGCACATAGTATCTCGTTCTTTTGAGTTGACACATCCGAGGGGCGAGCCCTGCCAGTACCTCAATTTCGTTTTTATTAAATCGCAATACACAATACACAATACACAATACACAAAATCGTATTTCATTCTTTTGAGTTGAAACTTCGCAAGGCAAAGCCCTGCCAGTACCTCAATTTCGTTTTTATTAAATCGTAAATCGTAAATCGTAAATCGTCATTCATCTGCTTCTCTCGCTATTACCTCCATCTCGATAGCTGCGTCATAGTGGAGCGGGCCACATGGTATCACAGCTCTCGCCGGTTTGTGATCACCGAAACATTCTGCATACACTCTGTTGACTTCGGGCCAGTAGCTGACATCCGGAATATAAATCGTTGATTTCAGCACATGATCCAGACCTGAATTTGATGCGTTCAGAATGGCTTCAATGTTTTGTATAGTTTGTCTGACCTGGGCTTCCACATCACCATCGATCATTTTACCAGTGGAAGGATCTAACGGTAATTGGCCGGCAACAAATACAAGTCCCTGGTTACTGATGGCCTGGCTGTAGTGACCGGCAGGGGACGGGGCTTCAGTGGTGGTGATTTTTTTCATAGTATGTAATGATGGAAATTTTAAAGTCTAAAGATATTCGCAAGTTCTGGCAAAAGACATTTTTGATGCTTTATAAAGGGATGCCAGGCGGTTACTGAGCTTGTAGCACAAGGAGGAGTTAGGAAAGTCGAAATATGCCGGACGACTGACGCACAAGTGTACTGTCCTTCGCGATATTCGATATTCGTAATTCTCCTTTGCCCCTATGCTTCGACTTGCTATACACTACCTTGTGCTACTTGCTCACCAACCATCCACTGATACTTCGACCAGCTACACTCAACTTCTTGCCATAGTTCGACTTGCTAGTACAGCACCTTGTGCTATAGTTCGACTTGCTAGTACTCATCCTCGTGCTACAGCTCACCAACCGCAGCTCACCAACCGCAGCTCACCAACCGCAGCTCACCAACCGCAGCTCAACCAAGGGGACTTGATATTTGATATTCATTTTTCGTTATTCGCCACGCGATACGCGTTATTCGTTATTCGTTGTTCGTTATTCTCCTTTGCCCCTAAATCCCCTGAAAAGGGGACTTGATTTGCATTATTCGTTCCCGCAAGATGCGGGATCTCGCTGCGCTCGATATTCGATATTCGTTATTCATTTATCCCTATCTTTGCACCGTTTTTCAAATGACTTTCTTAAAGAAATATATAAACCATGCAGGATCAATTAGTTGAGCAAAAAATGAAGTACAAGGTAAAGGACATCTCTCTGGCCAAATGGGGCAGAATGGAGATCGAACTTGCAGAAGCAGAAATGCCGGGTCTTATGGCTCTCCGCAAGGAATTCAGTCATTCCAAACCTCTCAAAGGTGCACGTATCGCAGGCTGCCTCCACATGACCATCCAGACTGCCGTCCTCATTGAAACCCTTATCGAATTAGGCGCTGAAGTCTCCTGGTCTTCCTGCAATATCTTCTCAACACAAGATCATGCCGCAGCAGCAATTGCAGCAGCAGGTATCCCTGTGTACGCATGGAAAGGAATGTCACTGGAAGAATATGAATGGTGTGTAGAGCAAACCCTTTTCGCATTCAGCGACAATCAACCGCTGAACATGATCCTTGACGATGGAGGAGATCTCACCAATGTCGTTCTTGATAAATATCCTGAACTCGTAGCTTCCATTAGAGGCATCACCGAAGAAACGACCACAGGTGTACTTCGTCTTTACGAACGCGAGAAGAAAGGCACACTCCCTATGCCGGCAATCAACGTAAATGACTCTGTGACCAAATCAAAATTCGACAACAAATACGGTTGCAGAGAAAGTTGTGTTGATGCGATCAGAAGAGCAACAGATGTAATGATGGCAGGAAAGGTTGCCGTCGTTGCAGGTTATGGTGATGTAGGAAAAGGTTCTTCAGCTTCTCTTCAATCTGCTGGTTGCAGAGTGATCGTCACTGAAATCGACCCGATCTGCGCTCTTCAGGCCGCTATGGAAGGCTTCGAAGTAAAACGTATGATGGATGCAGTCAAAGAGGCAGATATCATAGTCACTGCTACAGGAAATAAAGATGTCATCACCGGTGAACATTTCAAACTGATGAAAGACAAAGTCATCGTATGCAATATCGGTCACTTCGATACCGAAATCGATGTCGCCTGGCTGAATAAAAATGCAGGTAATACAAAAGTGGAAATCAAACCACAAGTTGACAAATACACACTCAACGGAAAAGATATACTTCTCCTTGCTGAAGGCCGTCTTGTGAATCTGGGTTGTGCTATGGGCCATCCGTCCTTCGTAATGTCAAACTCATTTACGAATCAAACATTGGCCCAAATTGAGTTGTGGACAAAGACTGACCAGTACGATCACAAAGTATACGTCCTTCCAAAACAACTTGATGAAATGGTAGCCCGTCTTCACCTTGACAAACTTGGCGTTAAGCTGGATGTGCTATCAAAAGATCAGGCATCCTATATCGGCGTGACTCCGGAAGGCCCATACAAGACCGAATTATATCGGTACTAAAATATTTCAATTGGAAGTTGTGGTTTCAGCCACAACTTCCAATTTTTTATTGTCTTGATTTTGCAAATCAGGATAAAACGAAATCTAAAGGAGACTTCATTTAGTCTAAAATCTTCGCAAGCTGTCTTCAGCCCTCACAATACTATTCCCTTTATCCCTATTTTTACTACATCAAATTTCGCAGATTACTTTATTCTTAATTTTTTACTGATTACTGATTACTGATTACCAAATACCGATCACCGATTACTGAATACCGAAACCTTGAACTTCCTCTATCTTCTAATCACTTCATTTTTACTGACTTCCACAGGAGCGTCATTGACTTCCTCCGGATCAAAAACGCATCCCATTCATGCCAGTATTTGCGAATTGAGATACAACGAGGGAGAATCTTCTTTTCAGGTCTCTGTCAAAATATTCATTGACGATCTAGAAGTGGCGATAAAGCAAGAGGGCTACCCACCGCTTAATCTGGGATCTGATAAGGAAAATGAAGACGCTAAAACGCATTTAGCCGCTTATCTCGATAGATATTTTCAAATCGTACTTGATGGAAAAAAGCTTGAGGCCCGCTTCTCAGGAAAAGAATTAAGTGATGATTACCTGGCAGTATGGTGTTACCTTGAATTCCCGGCAGCTGTTTCAAGAGGTCAGAAATGCACTATCACCAATCGTGTCCTGCTCGACCTCTACAGCGACCAACGCAACATCATGGACATTAAGATGAGCACAACGCAATCCACGCATACGATCTTCGACCCATCAGACAGTTCATGGAGCTATACCTTTTAAATCGATGATCAGTAAACTTCTCATCGCGCTGGTGCGATTGTATCAGGTCCTCCTGTCCCCATTGATCGGGCGAGGATGCCGCTACACACCATCCTGCAGTCAGTATATGATCGATGCCATCAAAGAGTGGGGCCCGTTGAAAGGAACATGGTATGGAGTCAAGCGCATCGGTCGCTGTCATCCCTGGGGTGGTCATGGATATGATCCAGTCCCAAAAAAAAAGTAAGTGCAAGCGGATACAGGCTACTGGAGGATTCTACTGCACTGCGCTTATCTCTTCTTTAGTGATTGAGGAAATATTCTATCCCCATTTCGTACCCCTCCAATCCAAATCCAATAAAATGGGCAACACACACATCTGTCAGAAAGCTATGATGACGGAATTCTTCCCGTTTGTAAATGTCAGAAATATGCACCTCGATGACAAAGGTTTCTATGGAAGAAATAGCATCCCGGAGAGAAACAGATGTATGCGATAAACCACCTGCATTCAGAATAATACCTGCATTCGCAGCAAATCCATGATGATGCAAATAATCAATGATTACACCTTCGTGATTGGTTTGCAGGTACTCTAATTCAACATGAGGATATTTATCCTTCAATTCCTGAAAATATTCTTCGAAAGATTTAGTACCATAAATTTCTGGCTCGCGCTTACCTAATAAATTGAGGTTAGGCCCATTAATAATATGAATTCTGGAAACCATGATAGTGAGTAGTGATTATAGAGGTGTTACAAATGTAATACTATCCTGATAGAGAAGATTCTTGAAAAAAAAGAAAAGAGGACGCAGATTTATTAAGAAAATTAATGATCATTTTTTGACTGTTGGGAGTATTTCAAGGAGAGTCTGAAGCCAATAAAGGAAAGGTGGACGCAAGCGTATAAAGTTAAACTGTTTCAAATGTTGAGCGGAGCCGAAACATTCATTGGAAATCTTTAGCGGTCGTTGAGCGGACGGTTACTGAGCTGTAGCACTTGGTTGAGTATTGCAGGTCGAAGTAGTCGAAACGAACGATGCCACATCACCACATTCCCACATTCCCACATTCCCACATTCCCACATTCCCACATTTTTTAATTCGCAACATTAGAAAGAAATTTCAATCTCACCAATTGAATTTCCTCCACAGTGAAATCATCATCTTTCATAGCATGATAAGCCTCATTGAAAGAATCGGATGAAGCTTTCATGAAATAATCATAGATCTCTTCCTGTATACTTTCGTCGACTAACGTATCAATGTAGTATTGTAAATCAAGTTTGGTGCCACTGCACACGATGATGTCCAGTTCATCCATCAGCTCATCACGTGATAATTGATTCTGACGCTGAATATCTTCGAATGGCAGTTTTTTATCTACAGCCTGGATGATGTGCACTTTTGTTCTTGATTTATTGGCAACTTGTCGTACGATAAATTCAGTCGGTCTTTCAATTTCATTTTCATCAACATAGGCCTTGATCATTTCAACAAAAGCCTTTCCATATTTTTGAGCCTTACCAAGAGACACGCCACTGATATTGGACAATTCCTCCATCGTGATCGGATACTCAGTAGCCATTTCCTGGAGAGATATATCCTGAAAGACTGCCCACGTTGGAACACCTTTCTTTTTTGCTTCCTTCTTCCTGAGATCTTCAAGTTGTGCCATCAGCACATCATCAAGTGCCACCATTTTAGCCGGTGCATCATCCTCACCCAATTTCTCATTTGAAAAATCACGGTTGAGTGGAATCATCAGACTCTTTGGTTTTTGTATATAAGTCTTACCTGCAGCCGTTAATTTTAAAACGCCATAATTTTCAATTTCCTTCTCCAGAAGGCCTGCGAGCAATGATTGTCTGACTATGGAATACCAGAACACATCACCTCTTTCCACTCCGGTACCATAACCCTCTAGAAGATTGAACGCATATTCATTCATCTCCTTACTGGATTTACCCATCATGAAGTCCACAATGACCTTGGTCGAATAACCTTCCTTAAGTTTTAAGATAACTTCAAGAGCCTTTTTAACTTCATTCTTTACTTCATGCTTCTCTTTCGGGAAACGGCAATTATCACAATTGCCTTCACATTGCTTATCATCATATTCTTCACCGAAATAATGCAAAAGGAATTTCCTTCTGCAACCACTTGTCTCAGCATAGGCCACCACTTCTTCAAGAAGTTGTCCACCCATTTCACGCTCAGCTACAGGTTTGTCACGCAGAAATTTCTCAAGCTTGTATATATCCTTTGGCGCATAGAAAGAATAACAAGATCCTTCAAGACCATCACGTCCTCCACGGCCTGTCTCCTGGTAATAATTTTCGATGCTCTTAGGAATATCATAATGAATTACAACCCGTACATCCGGTTTGTCAATTCCCATTCCAAAAGCAATCGTTGCGCAAATCACTTTCACTTCTTCACTCAGAAAATTATCCTGAACACTGGCTCTGGTTTTCGAATCCATGCCGGCGTGATATGGAGCTGCCGAGATACCATTGAGATTCAACATCTGTGCAAGCTCTTCAGTAGTCTTCCTGGCCTGAACATAAATGATCGCAGAAGGACCACCTGCACCTTTCAGGATCTGAAGAATTTCTTTTATCGTTTGATCTTTGTTGAGCTTTGGCCGTACTTCATAATATAAATTCGGACGGTTGAAACTTGATATGAACTTACGTTCATTCCGCATTTCAAGGCTCTTTACAATATCGGATTGCACTTTTGGTGTGGCTGTGGCTGTAAGTGCCATTGCAGGAATATTAGTTCCGATGCGTTCTATCATCGAACGGATATTCCTGTATTCAGGACGGAAATCATGACCCCACTCCGAAATACAATGCGCTTCGTCTACGGCTACAAATGAAATATTCGCATTGCTGAAAAATTCGAGATTCTCATCTTTTGTCAATGTTTCAGGTGCGACATAAAGGAGCTTGGTTAATCCGTTTGCGATATCTTCTTTGACCTGTGCGATTTCTTTTCGTCCCAATGACGAGTTCAGAAAATGTGCGATGACATCTCCTTCATGATAACCCCGTATTGCATCCACCTGGTTTTTCATCAGGGCGATCAATGGAGAGATGATGATAGCAGTGCCTTCCATCATCAGCGCTGGGAGCTGATAGCAGAGGGATTTACCTCCTCCGGTAGGCATGATGACAAGACAATCCCGTCCTTCCATCACCGTCTCGATAATGGCTTCCTGGTCTCCTTTAAATTGCGTAAAACCGAAATATTCACGTAAGGATTCCTGTAAATCAATAACAGGCTGACTCATTCTGACAATCTATTTTTTCTAAATATAGGAAACATAAAGCGGATATTGAAATCCATGCCCTCATTTTTAATAATTATCCCGGGAGGACTCAAACGGTGAAATGAAAGGCAGGTTGTGTATGGTATATATTTTAACCAGGAAATTCAAATATTTTTTGCAAATCCTCCACTATCAACTCAGAAGTTAATTTCATTGCAAATCAGGGACGCCAACAATAGCATCCTGAAAATCTCTATCTGCAAAATTTAAAGTTGTCTTTAGCGGATAAACAAAGGCAAATTATTTTCCGGCTAATTTCTTTACAAATTTTTCCAGTTCATATTCATCACCAGGGGTATACCCTTCATGCTGGTAAACAATATTGCCCTTGGTGTCCACCACAAATGTCTGGGGTATAGCCTGGAAACTAAGTGCTTGCTGAAGTTCTT
>JBDUDG010000119.1:0-8611 GCA_040003045.1 Saprospiraceae bacterium
AGACTCAGATCATGATCAACCTGATCTCTGCTGATGCTGATGCCATGCCAGATGCACTTGCAGCACTTGCAGCTTCAACCGCACTTGCAGTTTCGGATATTCCATGGGCAGGACCTATTTCAGAAGTGAGAGTTGCCCGCATCAATGGCGAGTTTGTGGTGAATCCAGGACGAGAAGCTGCCAAGACTGCGGATATTGATGTCATCATCGCTGCTACGATAGCCGATATCATGATGGTAGAAGGTGAAGCAAACGAATGTTCTGAACACGAATTGATTGAAGCTATCCGTATTGGACATGAAGCTATCAAGGTTCAGTGTCAGGCACAATTAGATCTTGCTAAAAAAGTTGGAATAAAAGCAACGCAGAAAAGAGAATTGCCAGCGAAAGAAGAAGATGAAGATTTGAAGAAAGAAATTGATTCATTTTCGAGACAAAGAATACATGACATTGCAGGGGGAGCTCAGGAGAAAAACCTCAGAAAGGAAAATTTTGATGCCATTAAAACCGATTTAGTTGCAAAGTTGACGGAGGAGAAGGGCGAGGAATATATGACACAGAAATCTTCTTTGATTGATCACTATTATGACAAGTTGAAAAAGGAAGTTGTCCGTCATTTTGTAGTAGATGAAGGGAAGAGGATAGATGGAAGGAAGATGGATGAGATAAGGCCTATCTGGATTGAGGTGGATTATCTTCCTTCGACTCATGGATCAGCAGTATTCACAAGAGGTGAGACACAGTCGTTGACCAGTCTTACACTTGGAACAAAGAATGACGAGGTATTACTCGATAATGCGCTTGATTTCAGACATGATAAATTTATATTGCATTATAACTTTCCACCTTATTCAACAGGGGAAATAAAACCTAACCGGGGTCCTGGTCGCAGAGAAGTGGGACATGCTAATCTTGCCGGTCGCTCTTTGAGAAAAGTATTTCCTACAGATCAGCCTTATACACTTCGAATCGTATCTGATATTCTGGAATCAAACGGATCTTCTTCTATGGCGACTGTTTGTGCAGGTTCACTTGCTTTAATGGATGGTGGGATAAAAATAAGGGCCGCAGTTGCCGGAATCGCAATGGGTTTAATCAGTGAGAAAGGAAAAAATGCAATTCTCTCTGACATTCTTGGAGATGAAGATGCGATTGGTGATATGGATTTCAAGATCACAGGCACCAGCAAGGGAATTGTTGGTTGCCAGATGGATATTAAAGTTGATGGATTGAGCTATGATCTGTTAGAAAAAGCTTTGTTGCAGGCGCGTGCAGGCAGATTACATATTCTTTCAAAAATGGAAGAAGTCATTGCGGAACCACGAGAAGATCTTAAACCACACGCACCTCGTATCCTTGAGATCATCATTGAGAAAAGTCAAATAGGTGCTGTCATTGGCCCGGGTGGAAAGGTAATCCAGGATATCCAGGCTACTACAGGTACCATCATCAATATTGAAGAAGTAGGAGATAAGGGTATTGTAAATATCGCGAGCTCAAATAAAGACAGTCTTGAATTGGCAAGAGCCCGTATTATGGGAATAACGCACACTCCGGAAGTGGGGAATGTTTACGAAGCAGTTGTGAGGACGATCATGCCTTATGGCGTGTTTGTCGATTTTATGAATAAGAGTGGTCTCTTACACGTATCTGAAATATCTCACAGCAGGATTGACAATGTAGAAGAAGTATTCAAGGAAGGAGATATAGTTAAGGTGCAGTTGGTAGAAATCGATCAACGCACAGGTAAGATGAGAATGTCGCGTAAATCCCTACTTCCAAAACCAGAGCGTAAGAAAAATGAGAATGGTGAATATGAAGATGGTTTTGGAGAAGAAGGACCTCCTGAAAGAGAGGAGCGTTCCTTTAGGGACAATGATCGTGGAGATCGTGGAGACCGTGGAGGCAGACGTGATGATCGTGGACCAAGACGTGATGATCGCGGACCAAGGAGAGATGATCGTGGTGGAGGAGGCGGTGGAAATCGTGGTGGAGGAGATCGTGGACCACGGCGATAATCACAAAATTCGATTTTGAGCTATCCGAGTTTAGAAAGGTTAGAATTGACTCTTTCCGAGCAAATGATTTAGAAAGTTTAGTTTATAAATTATAAAAAATGGACCGGTAACGGTCCATTTTTTATTATTTCTCTTGTTCTAAAATCTTTGAAGCGAGAATTATTCTTCAGAAACCACAATATCGAATGAATATTTAGATGGATCAAGCTGTTCCATTGTAGGACGGTTCTCGGGGTATACTTTCTTTAAAAAAATGTTCAGATTGCCCTGATGCAGCGTATCTGTCCAATTGTAAACTGCATTGAACGTATCTCTAACCTCTCCATCGCTATTGATAATGGTAGCAGCCAGAACAAATCTGCCGGCCCATACACAATCGATGTTGGTGACATTGCATCTGCTGTCTTCTATAACAGGGCCAAACCTTATGCTCAGGTTTTCCTGATCCAGGCACCATAATTCGCCGATTTTAGCTGTGAATGGTTTGTTGAGGGTGATCTGGTTGCAAAGAGCGTCAGAGGTGGTTTTCTTATCACATCCTGAAAAACTGAGTAGGAAGAAAGCCATCCCGATAATCGCTGAAAAGAAGTATTTCATAAGAATTTAAGTTTTTTACCGTTAGACGGTGTAAAAAGTGTGTTTCGTTGGGTACAAAATTGCCTCGCCAAACCACTACACTTAACCAAACGAAATTGATTGTGTTTAAAGTTGGTTCGAGTGGTGAGATGTTGTGATTCTGTAAAAACTAATGATAGGTGTATAAATCAGTGAACTTTTTGATATGGGTCGTTGTACCTTCTAATGACGCTTCGACTTATTTTCGAACAAGTTCGAATAATGAAAAGTGAAAAGTGTGCTTCGACACATTCGACAAGCTCAGTGCAGCGCCTGCTATCCTCAACCTGGTGCTACAGCTCAGCAACCTGAGTGAAAAGTGAAGAGAGAAAAGTGTGCTTCGACCAGCTTTACTCCTCCTCGTGCTACAGCTCAGCAGCCAAAATGAATAGTGAAGATTGAAAAGAATATCCTTAAAAACAATTAAATTCAGAACCAGGAATGCGACAATTAAAAATAGCGAACAGGATCACGAGCCGAGAGAGTCTTGCTTTGGAGAAATATCTGCAGGACATCAGCAAAATAGACATGATGACTCCGGATGAGGAGACACGGTTGGCTGCACTCGCACGCGCTGGTGATCAGGATGCCCTTGAGCGCATGACGGAGGCAAATCTCAGGTTTGTGGTTTCTGTAGCCAAACAATATCAAAACCAGGGTCTTTCTCTTAGTGATCTTATCAACGAAGGGAACGTAGGTCTCATGAAAGCTGCGAAACGATTTGATGAAACGAAAGGATTCAAGTTTATTTCCTATGCGGTTTGGTGGATCAGACAAAGCATCCTTCAATCCATAGTTGAATATTCGAGGATTGTGAGGATGCCTCATAATAAATCGACTTCCTATAATCGCCTCAATGAAGCATATGTATCGTTTGTTCAACAATTTGAGCGTGAGCCTACTCATGAAGAGCTGGCTGAATTGCTCAATGTGCCTATCAGAGACGTCATCAATGCAATGCCTGGTCAGAATCGACATATTTCATTTGATGCACCAATTTCCAGCGACGAGGATAGTTTTACTCTTCTTGACATGATTGAGACGGATGAAGAAATGCAACCGGATCTCAAATTGATGGAAGAATCTCTGCGTCTTGATATTCAGTATAGCCTTAATTCTTTAGCGCCGAGAGAAGCTGAAGTGTTGGCTTTTTATTTTGGGTTAAAGGGAGAGAAGCCATTGACGCTGGATGAAATTGGTGAGCAACTTGAGTTGACCAGGGAACGAGTAAGACAAATTAAAGAGCGGGCAATTCGAAGACTGAGGAAGACAATGAAGAAGAGTTCTACGATCAGAAGCTACATGTAGGCAAATGACGTAGCGAAGAGAGCTTAGGGCAATGGATTAATTTATGGAAAGATTTTCCTTGTTTAATTGGAAATGATTAAATTATATCGAAGGAATTATTCTCTAAATGCGTCCATTATACCATATATAAAAAGAAGAATCCACTTTATAAAAAGTTGCTATTTCAACTTGTAATTTCGACCAGCAATTTGATGGATTAACACGATCAGGATGACTGCATTTTCAAATTAGCGTATCTTGACCGCAGGAATATGATAGAGGAAATTATCAGGAAAGTGCTGGGAATGTCTCCGGGTACCCGGAAGATAAACCAGGATCTGGCTTCGATGAGACAGATCATCAGGCCGTTTCAGGCGCAGCTGATTCCATTTCAGGAAGAAAGAGAGCTGGAATTGATGTCTCTTAAGCTCGATCTCAAATCACAGAAGAAAGGATTGGATAAAATAACAGCAGGCACCATACTATCTATTTATTCTGAGCCGATGGTAGCTTTTGCTTTTAAGGAATACATTAAAGCAGAACGCGATGCTTTGCTTTGTTGCAGGACTTCTCACATTGAAGTGATCTTTAGGATTAAAAAGCAAGGTGTGGATGTTTACTTTAATGGGAACCAGGTGGCGATGATCGATCAGAACAATGTGCTTCATGGACTTAAATCCAGAGGAATCCTGGGAAGGATCAGGCCATATTCTACGGACTTGCTATCGGTGATCGTGAAAGACAAAGAGGTAGGGCAGATGTTCAACCCGCTTCGGCCTCACACCTATCAGCAAAGGGCATTTACGCTTCTTTCACATCTTGATGATGAAGAGGAGGCTATTTTTATTGCGCTTTGCCTGTTTGAATTGCTGACCAGGATGCTCGTTAAAAAAGGAAAGAATTAACGGGTTTTCCGATGTACTTTTAACTTCATTGACCAAGATTATTGCTTATGTCTGTATTTGATACTGTTCGAGTTGTGGTGTACCGTTTTCACGAAAAAGGTCTTGAAATTTTTTTGGTGAATTCAGATTTGGAAGAAGATAACTGGCGCATCCCATTCACACATATTGCTAAATATCCATCAGGTGATGTTGAAGTTGGATATCGCTTTATTGCGCTTGAAACGGATATTCAGCCGGATGGCTCATCAAGTCTTACCTGCGCGATCGAAGGAGACTGGCATGATATTCCTTCCATTCGCAAGCTGATCAAAGAAGATCTCAAACTTGTCTCTGCTAAAATTGACTTGATGGACAAGATGGCATTGGAGAAAGGCACTTTTTTTGCGATAAAGGAGGCATTCAAAAAAGTAATGCCAAATGAGTATAAAGTGCTGCATGAACTGAAAGATATATTGCTGCACAGGAATATTGTGAAAAACATGTAAATTATTTACGATTTACTATTTTAGATTTACGATTGCCCATCAAAGAGGCTAAAGTAAAAAAAAGCAACTTATCAGTTGCTTCTCTTTCTAAAAAATCGAATTTCTTTTATTCTGGTTGCGGAGTAGTACGCAGATATGGTTTGATATGTGTGGCACCTTTTGGAAATTTTGCAGGTATGTCTGCATCTGAAACAGACGGAAGAATTACGACATCCTGTCCCTGTATCCAATCTGCCGGAGTAGCCACGCTGTGATAAGCAGTAAGCTGTAATGAATCAATCACCCTAAGAATTTCCGCAAAATTTCTTCCTGTACTCGGTGGATAGGTGAGAGTTAATTTTACTTTTTTATCAGGGCCAATGATAAAAACACTTCGTACCGTTGTTTTTTCTGCAGCGCCGGGGTGGATCATATCATATAGTAAAGAAACCTTACGATCGTGATCGGCAATCAGCGGGAAATTCACAATTGTATTCTGTGTTTCATTGATGTCTTTGATCCAGCGACCGTGAGATTCGACAGGATCTACACTGAGGGCGAGGACTTTCACGTTGCGTTTATCGAATTCTTTTTTCAGTTTAGATACCTGGCCTAATTCAGTAGTGCATACGGGTGTGAAATCTGCAGGATGAGAAAAAAGGACACCCCATGAATTGCCTAAGTATTCATAGAAATCTATTGGGCCTTCAGAGGTTTCTGCCTGGAAATTTGGCGCAATATCGCCGAGTTTGATGGACATGGTTTTTAGATTTACGATTGACGATTTTAGATTTACGATTTACGATTTACGATGGTTGGTGAACTGCGGTTGGTGAGCTGTAGCACAAGGTTGAGTAATAGAAGGTCGAACTATAGCACTAGGTTGAGTTAAAGCATGTCGAACCATACGACTTACGATGGTTGGAGAACTGTAGCATATGTATGAGTTAAGAAGGTCGAAGCATTGGATTTATTGTTCTGCAATTTAAAAGCCCTTCAATTCGGCGGAACTGAAGGGCTCATTATTTTATATGCGAAATAACTCACTTCTGGTTCAACCTGAATGTCGGAAACAACAACATGAGTCACAGATGAGATTATTTGTTTTTTTCATAGTTGAAAGCAAATATATAGTAGTTTGTTTCTTTATGTCAGGTGGCTGAATGAAATTTGCAGCCACTTACTCTAATAACAAAACAATCGACCAAAAGTTATGCCAATCACTGAAACCCATTTTTCGCTTTCCGGACAAACCGGATTTTACAAAGGGAAAGTCAGGGATGTCTATTATGTAGGTGACCTGATGGTGGCTGTAGCAACCGATCGGATATCTGCATTTGACTATATTCTACCCAGGCCGATACCATATAAGGGACAGGTATTAAATCAACTAGCGGGCTATTTTCTTGATGCCACTTCGGATATTGTTCCTAACTGGAAGAGATCAATGCCCCATCCCAATGTGACCATTGGTGTCTTATGTGAGCCTATCCGGATTGAGATGGTGATCAGAGGATACCTGGCTGGACATGCACTGCGTCAATATGCTGCGGGCAGAAGAAGCTTGTGCGGGGAGGAAATGCCTGATGGCATGGCAGACAATGGAAAATTTTCTCAGCCAATCATTACACCTGCGACTAAAGCGGATGCGGGGCACGATGTGGATATTTCAGGCCATGATATTATTTCCCAGGGAATATTGCCAAGGAATGTATACAATGAAATGGTCAGGATCACCAGATCACTATTTCAGCGAGGAACGGAGCTTGCTGAAAAACAAGGACTAATACTTGTAGATACAAAATATGAATTCGGCTGGTACAGGGATCAGCTTTACATTATTGATGAAGTGCATACGCCAGATAGTTCGCGATATTGGTATGCAAATAAATATGTAACCAACCAGGAATCAGGATTGCCACAAGAGCAGTTGTCCAAAGAATTTGTAAGGGAATGGTTAATGTCTAAAGGGTTCCAGGGTTTGGCAGGGCAGACAATGCCTGAAATGAATGATGAAATCGTAAATACGATCAGTTTAAGATACATTCAGTTGTATGAATTGATGACCGGAAGGAAATTTGAACATGCTGAACAGGACGCACGAATATTAGAAGAAAGTATTCAGCGTTCACTCCCTAAACTTATATCCTGATAGCTTCACTTTTATCAAAATGAAATTTCATTATTGCCTGTGTTACTTCTTCTGCATCACCGGCAGTTCCGTAGATCAATGACGATTTCAAATTACGCTGCCATGGTAAGCCCATAAAATACAATCCATCCACCGGAGTGATTCCATTTTTGTGATTTGGTTTTCCTTTTTCATTTAAAACAGGAATATTGATCCATGAAAAATCCTGGGTGAACCCTGTGGACCAAATAATAGAAGTAATATTTTTTTCCTCGAGGTCCAGATGTGATAATGACTCTTTTGGATCTAATAGATTTGCAGGCAGATCTGCAATATCATTTTCCGGAGGTCCTACGGTCATACCTGTAGCAGTGATAAATTGATCAATTCCTCCTTTAACCTGTGCAGAAAAAGAATCTCCGAAACCGATATGGTCTGCGAGGTTATTTTCAAAAGTCAAATGATTCTGATCGATGTGACTCAAATAACCCAGAAGGATTACACCCATGTTTTCAATAGATTGCAAACTAATCGTATGACCACTTTCTCCAACTCCCGACATCAAAGGGGCTTTCATATTTAGTTCAAAATCTTCAGCTTGTGAAGTAGGTTTTTCAAAGAAATGCAGATCAGTCATCCAGTCCATGATGTCTCTGCCTCTGTATCTCCTTGGAACACGGGCTACAGCGCTTGTGGAAAGATAAACTGTACGATGAGCGGCTCTTAGATCTTCTGCAATTTGAACACCCGAAGTTGCGCTACCTATTATCAGGACTGAACCTGAAGGTAATTGCGCAGGATTTCTGTATTCACTGGAATGAAATTGACGGATATTTTTTGGAATAAGGTTCTGGAATGCCGGTAATTTTGGTTGACTTTCTCCGCCGGATGCAATTACGATTTGCTTTGATTTCCAGGTTTCCTTGTGACCATTGTGATTCACTTCAACAAAAAATAATGGTTCCAGGGGGGACTTGTTTACTGATGTCACTGAAGTATTTTGTTGAACAGGTAAATGATTGACCCGTGCGTAATCATGAAGATGGTCCGTAAATTCCTTGCCACTTATAAATCCTTTTGAAGAATAGGAATCAATATTTTCACCTGGTAATAAATTGGTGTAGGTTGGCGAATTGAGTTTGAAAGAATCCCATCGTTTTGTCCATGAGCTTCCGATCTGATCACGTTCAA
>JBDUDG010000120.1:0-8607 GCA_040003045.1 Saprospiraceae bacterium
TCCTTCTGTCATGTGTCAGATCATTCGTCACCACTAATGCAATCCGCTTTCCTTTGAGCATAGTTTATTTCCTTCTGTAGATCTTGTCCTCGACAATCCTGATTTTATTCTCATCAGCCAATTGTCGTAATTCTTTCTTAACCGAAACCTGCTGCTCAGTCTTGTATTGCGCCAGGAAATCTTTTACCGTGATGCCATCATGTTCTTTAAGTATATGTGTGATGTTTTCCAGCCATGATACATTTTGTTTTTCTTTCTGAAGACAACGGTCGCAGTGACCGCATGGTGCAGTTGTATTTTCACCAAAGTATTTTCGGATAAATATTTCCCTGCATTCCACCTCTTCTCCAAGATAAGCAATCATCGTTTTCATGCGGGAAATTGCTTTTTCTTTCCTGAACAAGTAAGACTTCATATCAATATTGAAATTCTGTTCCGGAACCCTCTCACGTAAAAGTGTAATCTGATTTTTCGAGTTTGACCTGGAATATTCTATAAGTCCCTGGTCCTTCAATTTATTTAAAAGTTGAATGACCTCCTTTTCATCCCAGTTGAGAAAACGTGCCAGTCTGTTCTCCTGGATATGCACAGGTGCAGACCATAGACCTTCGTATCCTCTCAGCAGGGCTTTTGTAAGATGATCCATCTTGCTATCAGAGATCTGGTGATAGTGAAGTGTTTCCTGATCCGTGGTGATCTGAACAGTGCTGCCCCGCATCGCTGCTTCGTCGATGACAAACCATCCATCTTTAGCAATGATATCAAGTGCCTGGAATGTTTCAGAACTTTTCAGTCCAAATCCTGAAATGAATCCGGAAAAATTGAAATCAAATGTTTCGCCCTGACCAGATCCCACAGCGAGATCAAGATATATATGAAGTGAGCGATATATTCTTCTCAGCTCTTCAATATCCGGAAAACTGCTTTCGACTTTTTGAACAAGATTTTTTACGCTTGATGGTTTTACCACGACGATACAATAGGATTCCTGTCCGTCACGCCCTGCCCTACCAGCTTCCTGATAATACTCCTCGATGCCCGGAGGCAAATCGAAATGAACTACAAGACGAACATCACTTTTGTCCACACCCATTCCAAATGCGTTCGTTGCCACAATCACACGAGTATCATTTTTGATCCAGGCTTCCTGAATGAAATCCCTTTCCTTCATCTCCATACCACCGTGATATGCACCTGCGCTGATACCTTTCGTTTTCAACCAGTCAGAGAGATCACGACACAAACGACGATGACGAACGTAGATGATCGAGGAGCCTGAACTTTTGACGAGCATTCTTTCAATATATGGCAATTGATCTTCCCGCGGAATGACATGATAGCGAAGATTGGGTCTTGCGAAACTGTCCCTGAAAACAGCTACGTCTTTCAACGCAAGCCGTTCTATAATTTCTCTTGAAACCTCCGGTGTAGCAGTTGCCGTCAAAGCGATCACAGGCACATTCGGAAGAAGATCCCTCAGTGATATGATGTCAAGATATGCAGGCCTGAAGTCATGGCCCCATTGCGAAATGCAATGCGCTTCATCCACTGCGATAAAGTTTACATTCATATTGACTACACGAGCCTGAAATATTTCAGTTTTCAGGCGCTCAGGAGAAACGTATAATAGTTTAGTTGTGCCAAACCTCGCATTGTCCAAAATCCGATCAATTTGTTTGTGACCTAAACCTGAGTAAATGGCATCGCAGGGAATATTTAGTTGCTTTAATCTTGCAACCTGGTCTTTCATCAAAGCAATCAGTGGAGAAATGACAATGGTGACTCCTTCAAAACAAAGTGAAGGTACCTGATAGCATAACGATTTTCCTCCGCCGGTTGGCAGAAGCGCAAGTACATCTTTTCGAAGCAGCACTTCATCAATGATTTGTTTTTGAAGTGGCCTGAATGCACTATAGCACCAGTATTGTTTTAATATGTGAAGCGGATCAATCAAACTGGTGTGAAAATACTTTAATCAGAATTTAGGGCAAGCTATAGTTTTTCCATTCTTATGACGCACTTTAAACTGACCTGAAGATACATGAAAAGGAACGCCGAATCGTACTGTGATGGTGCCAAAAAAATCATTCGTAGTGTCATTTCCTCTTTTGGTTCCTGTAGGAACGATGACCGGCTCAGTATTTAGATATTCCCCTTCCCTGTTGGCCAATGCTGCAGTCTCTGGTCCTGATTTTGCAAGCAATTCATCATAAGAAATATAAATTGAACTAACATCATCAATGTAATCTGTAAATGTATAGGACATCATCATTTCCAATGCAATGATGACTTTCCCGGAAGTTAGAAATTTAAGCCCACCACCAAGTTGAATGGACGGCTGTAAAAGATGATACGGTTTTTGATCAGGATAATCTGCGAGGCCTTGTCCTTCGGTGCCAAGCGGGTGAAGGGCAACTTTTTTGCCGAGGTAGATTGTTGAAGGATTCATATGGAACAAACTTGCGCCTACTGATGCATAAGGCGTAAAAGCTTTTCCATCAGACTGGCTGAAGCCCAGGATGTTCCAATCAATTCCGCCTGCCAGTTGAAATACAGGTGAAAAGAAATTCAGGTTCCTTGCCCTGGTCACTTCGTTATCATTGAAGAGGTCATCCCCGGATAATCGTAAATACTGCAAGTCTCCGCGCAATTGAAATCTTGAAGTCAGTTCATAACCTGCATGGACGCCTATGACGGGACCTATTTTCGCCTTAAATCCATTCGCTGTACTGTATGAAGCAAGTTCCCCCTGGTAATTGGAAATACCGGCAACAATACCAACATCACCCTGACTCCAAAGCAATGTAGCCGGTATCCATGAGCAAATAAAAATGCTTATAAAAAGCTTTGATCTCAACTATCTCTTATTTTAGTGAACGGGCCTAAGCAAGGAGTGGAGGCAATGTCTAAAGATATAGAACCCTAAATGGCTAAAAGTGGTTGTATAATTCTCAAAAATGCAGATTTAGATGAAAATGGTCAACCATATCCAAGGGTTCATCCAAAATAATCTACCACCTATAAACAATAAACTACTATTGTTCAACTTTAGTATAGTCCGATACTTTAACCGAATATAATACTCATGTATAAACTTATCAATCGTTGTTTTTTCCTCCTCGCTGGTCTTTTTTTATTGGTGCCTTTAGTAGCCCAGGAGGAAATTAAAGACTGGTATCAACAAGGTCCTGCAAATGACATGCCCAATGGCATCGCTTCAGAGGAATGGTATGCTTCTGCACCTGTCACAAAATCCAGGAAAATCATTGTAGCTGTCATCGATTGCGGCGTGGATATCCATCATCCGGATCTGAAAAATAATATCTGGATCAATCCTGGTGAGATCGCCGGCAATCACAAGGACGATGATGGAAACGGCTACGTAGATGATGTGACAGGCTGGAATTTTCTTGGTGGACCTGATGGTAAAAGTGTGATCAAGGAATCGCTTGAAGTCACACGTGAATATGCTAAAGGACGGAATATGTGGGACCACATGGATACTCTTCATCTCACAGGCAAAATGAAGAAAAAGTATAAAGAGTATGTTGCTGTGAAATCCATAGTAGAAACGAAGCTTCAAAATTCAAAAGCTCATATTGGGCAGGTGGAAGAAATGGAGACAGTGGTCATGCGTTCTTTGAATGCAGCTAAGAATGAGCTTAATGGTGACAGTCTCAATCTTGACAAAATGGAAAAATCAAAAAATGAAGATGTCCAAACCGCTGTCAAAATCATACGAAACGTTCAGGACCAGGGCATGGAAGTGAAGAGCATAGACTGGCTGATCGATGTCGCCACAAAAGAATTTGAAGATCAAAAGAATGCTGACGAAGCTAAAATTAAATACACCTATAATCCTGATTACAATGCACGTGAAATAGTAGGTGATAATTATACAGATTTTGCAAACCGGTTCTATGGTAACAATATTGTCGATGGTGAATTTGATTTTCATGGCACACATGTGTCAGGTATAATCGCTGCAGAGCGCAATAATGATTTGGGAATAAATGGAATTGCTGATAATGTAGCAGTGATGGCTTTGAAAGTAGTACCTGATGGTGATGAGAGGGATAAAGATGTGGCCAATGCAATCCGATATGCTGTGGACAATGGAGCTGAGGTGATCAATATGAGTTTTGGAAAAGGGTATTCACCTGAAAAATTCCTTGTAGATGATGCAGTAAAATATGCTTCTAAGCATGATGTGCTCTTGGTACTTGGCGCAGGAAATGAATCTACAAATGTGGATGTGAAACCTGGTTTTCCGAATGATACGTATGCTAAAAAATCATTGTTTGGGCCACGAGAAGCTAAGAATTTTGTTACTGTTGGTGCTCTTTCACCCGATGGTGGCGAACAGGCTATCGCAGAATTTTCGAATTATGGAAAAAAAGGTGTTGATGTTTTTGCGCCAGGCGTTTATATTTATTCTACAACACCTGATGGCAATTATGAATATGCAAGTGGTACGAGTATGTCTTCTCCGGTAGTTGCAGGTGTTGCTGCGATGATAAGATCGCGTTATCCAAAATTATCGGCTCCGCAGGTAAAAGGCATACTGATCAAAAGCTCTCGCAAGCTCCCGGAAAAAGTGATTGAGCCGGGCACGTATGATCTTGTGTCTTCGGATCAGTTAGGCGTAGGTGGCGCTGTGGACATGCCAGCTGCTATGAAACTTGCTGGTCAGACGAAAGGCAAACGTAAAGCTTCTACCATGCATGCTGAGTATGTGCAGCCAAAACAAAAAACGTAGGAAAAGTGATGCTTCGACACATTCGACATGCTCAGTGCAGCGCCTGCTAAACTCATCCTTGTAATACAGCTCAACTGAGTGAAAAGTGTACTTCGACCTGCTATCCTCAACCTGGAACTAAAGCTCAACAACCAGAGTGAAAAGCGGATTCTAGAATATACGTACTTCCGTTACATAATTTTCTCCGAGACGCTGATTGACGGATGCGAGGATTGTATCCTTCATGGTGGATAATTCGGCTTTCAAGGGTGAAGAATCTATGTATAACGTCAGGACCCTTTCATCAAGCTTTATTTTCCTGGTATATCCGTTGATAACAGGTCCCATCAATTCGAGCCACATTTTTTCGATCCGGGTCTGATATAATTTGGATCTGATATTCGGTGATTGCTCGAATACTTTCAGCCAATCTTTTAAAGGTCTGTTGTTGTCCCCTTTCATTATTTTGTATACCTGGTTTTATTCAAAGTTATGGAGAATTAAAGGGATGACGTGGCGCTTAGAAAGTCATCACGATTTCGTTCAATTGATCCGGAGCAATAAAATCACTAAGTCTTTTTCCTGTGGTATGTGACAAAAGTATCTGCCCATATTCCGGTTGGGTTAAAATTTCCATGAGACGAGCGAGGCGATTTTCATCAAGTTTATCAAACACATCATCCAGTATCAGGATAGGCAATATTCCGGTTTGATCGCTGAGCACTTTATATTTGCTCAGGTGCATAGCGAAGATGAGTGATTTGATTTGTCCCTGTGAACCATATTCTTTTGCGGGCATTTTTTTAATTCGGAGAAGAAAATCATCCTTGTGAATTCCTCCATTCGTCCGCATTGTATTTTTATCCACCTCCCAATTCTGATCTGCCAGAACATCAAATGGATAATTCTTTAATCCTGATTCATAGCTAAGATTTACACTTTCCCTGTGGTCGGCGAGCGTCAGATAAGTTTCCTGAAGCAATGGACCAATGACATCCGACAGCCATTTTCTTTTTTCATATATTTTATTGGCCAAAGGAGACAATTGTTCGTCATAGGTACTGATCATTAGTCTAAGATCCCTGAAGCCAGCTTTCAATGCCGCATTCCGCATATGCAACAGATGGTTGTATGCCACTAGCGCATGGAGGTAATCTTTATCCACCTGGCACAACAAGTGATCAATATACTTACGACGTGAAATGCTGGCACCATAGATAAGATCAATATCCCTTGGAGCTGAAAAAACGACCGGCATAAATCCGAGATGATCGCTGATCCTGTCCCTCGCTATTCCATCCACGGACAATTCCTTCAGAATGCCGGGTTTGACCTTGATAATGACTTTATGTGTTTCGGCTGCACGGATCACCTCCCCTTCCATGCGGAAAAATGATTCATTATAACGGACTATTTTTTGATCGTGGGGTGTGAAGTAACTTTTTCCAACACAGAGATAATAGATCCCATCAAGGAGATTGGTTTTGCCGGTTCCATTCAATCCGTGCACCAGATTGAACTTGGCTTCGAATCGGAACTGAGCGTCTGCATAATTTTTAAAATTGGTAAAAGCGACCTCCCGGATCAACATTGGCTTCATTGGAGCACATTAGGCGGATAACCTTATCTTTGCCATCCGGCTAATATAGTTTTTATGGCTCAGGTTAAAGAAAAAAAGACAACAAGTACTACATCGAAAGGCTCTAATGGCTTTGACAGCTCTATGTACCTGAAATGGTATGAAACGATGATGCGTATAAGGCGGTTTGAGGAGCGTGCCCTAAAGATGTATTCCATCAATAAGATCAGGGGCTTTCTGCACGTCTATATAGGCCAGGAAGCAATAGCGGGTGCCATCACAACTGCAATCCGGCCTACAGATCCGATAGTCACAGCTTATAGGCAGCATGGAATTGCCCTGAGTCGAGGTGTGACGAGCCAGGCATGTATGGCAGAACTTTTTGGAAAAGAAACCGGTGTGAACAAGGGAAAAGGTGGCTCTATGCACTTCTTCTCAAAAGATCACTACTACTTCGGTGGCAATGGCATAGTTGGAGCACAAATCCCTATTGGAACAGGGATTGCATTCGCTGAAAAATATAAATCCACTGACAACATATGCCTGACTATGTTTGGCGAAGGCGCTGCGAGACAGGGTGCTTTACACGAATCTTTCAATATGGCCATGTTGTGGAAGCTGCCAGTCCTGTATATCTGCGAGAATAACTTCTATGCAATGGGTACTGCAATCACCAGGACCAGCAATGTGACTGACATTTATAAGTTGGGATTGTCTTATGAGATGCCTGCTTCTGCGGTAGATGGCATGGATGTCATGAAGACTCATCAGGCACTTTCTGATGCGGCTGAGCATGTCAGATCCGGAAAGGGGCCTTATTTACTTGAGATAAAAACTTACAGGTATCGGGGTCATTCAGTGTCTGACCCTGCGAAGTACAGGTCTGCGGAAGAGCTTGAAAACTATAAAGAGAAAGATCCAATAGACCACCTCAAAGCATTTATGGAGGAACATCAGATCGTCAAACCATCTGATTTAGAGGCTATTGATCAGGCTATCTTAAAGGAAATTGATGAGGCTGAAGCTTTTGCAGATGCTTCAGAATTCCCTCCTGCATCTGAGCTTTTTACGGACAATTACCAGGATCCGGAATATCCTTTTATCAGGGATTAATCCGGGCTTAATTCCTATATTAAACTTAATTATCATATGCCGCTATTAGCGGGATTTGCTACCTTTGCACCCTCTTTTTTAAAAAACGCAACTATCAATGGCTATTAAAAGGAAACGGGTTACAACGAATGAAGAAACACTAGTTAACCTGGCTACAGCAAAAGTTCGTGCTACCACATTTTTTGAACACAATCAAAATGTCATCCTTTCAGTGCTTGGAGGACTTGTACTTGTAATAGGAGGATGGTTCGTATACCACAATCTGATCATGCAACCAAAGGAGGAAAAGGCCATGGCGCAAATGTGGATGGCACAGGTTCAGTTCGAACAGGATTCATTCAATTTAGCGCTTGATAATCCAGGTGGGGGCTATAGCGGTTTCCTGCATATCATCAATGACTTTAAAGGAACTAAAGCCGGTAACCTTGCAAATTATTATGCAGGCGTTTCGTACCTGAATCTGGGGAATTTCGATGCCGCACTTACTTTCTTAAATGATTTCCATCCGGCTGGCATAATTGGTCCGGTGATGAAGCATGGTGCTCTCGGTGATGCTTATTCTGAGCTCAATCAAATGGACAAGGCTATTGATAATTATAAAAAGGCTGCAGATGCTTCAGAAAATGAGTTGCTCACACCGTACTACCTGAAAAAGCTTGCGATGCTGTACGAAACACAGAATGAAAATGTGAAAGCACTTGATATCTACAAAAGGATAAAGGCAAAATATCCAAACAGCAACGAAGCCTTATCGATCGACAAATACATTGCCCGCGCTGAAGCACGATAATCATGGCTTCACGTAATCTTTCCACTGCCCCACCCGAGCTACCTGATGGTAAATCTTACAAATTCGGCATCGTTGTATCACAATGGAATGATGATATCACTGGTGCTCTACTGGAAGGTGCTAAAACAACACTTGGTTCTGCCGGGGTCATTCCGGATAATATAGAAGTGCTTTTTGTTCCAGGTTCATTCGAACTTCCCTGGGGAGCAAGACAATTGATGAAGGCCGATAAAAAGGATGCTATCATATGCCTGGGTTGTATCGTACAGGGCGAGACTAAGCATGACGAGTATATAGCTAATGCAGTAGCCAGTGGAATAATGCAGCTTTCTCTCATGTCTGGTATACCTGTCATATTTGGAGTGCTGACCACTAATTCTTATGAGC
>JBDUDG010000003.1:0-27934 GCA_040003045.1 Saprospiraceae bacterium
GATTTTGGAGTGATGTCGCGTTCGTAAGGTTGTATTGCATCCAACCGACGAATTCGTCGTTTTCGCAAAACGGATTTTTGCGGGCGCTCCGACGTAGGTACAACCTACGCCGAACAACATTTTGTTTTTAAAGAATCTCATACAACTCCTTCAGATCATCGATGATATAATCCGGATTAAATGGCTTCAATTGATCGTGTGTGAATGCACCGGTGGTCACAGCGATTGAATAGAGGCATCCTGCATTTTTTCCTTCCTCGATATCGACGGAAGTGTCGCCGATTTTGACGACGTGATCGGGGTTGTGTATTCCTGCAAGCTCCATCATGCGATGTATCATATAAGGGTGTGGTCGTCCTTCGGGAACTTCATCGCTTGAGACAACGAAATCTATTTTGCCATCTTTTAGCCAGCCCAGGTTATCCATGATGGCTTCGGTGATCTCTGATGGAAAACCTGTATTCAATCCGATCTTCACGTCGCGCTTCCTGTAAAATGCAAATATTTCTTCCGCGTGTTCCTGGGGTTCAAGCTTGTCAGTGTAATGATAGTACTGCACCATGGTTTTGACAAACCGGCTATGAATACCCTGGATGTATTCAATAGTAATCTTTTGTTCATCGCTTTCGAATTCCCGAAGGAGCTGAGCGATGGCATCCGTTTTCCTGTACCCCATCAGTGGATATATTTTTTCCCTGGGGATACTATATCCATAATCATCCATAGCGCTTTGGAATGCATCTGCTACCTCCCCATGATCTTTGATCGTGGTGCCGGCAATATCAAAAACGAGAAGTTGAATGTTCCACTGCATAATCAGGAATTGCGATTGAGAAAATCAAATAACATCCCCTGGAAAAAGGAAAGAGGCAATAATTCCGTATAGGGATCTTTTGCACGTTCATCCCACAGGCGCACCTTAATAATGTCTTCAAAAAACGGATGTTGTCTGAATGCATGGATCTCCAATGCATTCATCGGTCCACCCTGCCACTCCAATGTCTGAAGACTTGCCGCAGATAATTTTTCTCTGTACGAATCATCTATGGCGACGAGATATCTTTTGGCATCCACATGATGTGCTATCAGATCGCATATGCGTATGCTTAGGCCTTTGTCATGCAGGTATTCTGCACCTACGATTTCATGGTTGACTGCTCCATAACCGCCCATCGAACCTGTTTTTCGATCATGCCTGAGCAGATGTCCAATATCATGTAGAAAAGCAGCAAGGATTAATTCTGTATCTGCATCCTCATGCATGGCCAGCATAGCACATTGGATCAAATGTGAAGTATGGGAAACGGGTTCCTGATCATAATCTTCGTCACCATAGCGATGGAATAAGCTGATGATCTGATCGGTTTGATTTTGATTTACGATTTCCCAGGCCATGCTCCGATAAGGTTACAGATATGTCGCTCCTATTGAGCTTTATTCGTGGTACAGATATGTCGCTCATTTGGAGCTTTCTTAGTGGTACAGAAATGTCGCTTCTATGGAGCTCTGTAATTACTTTATGATCCACATCTTTCCGTTGATGTCATCGTTTCCATTAAACTGTCTCGCCAGTGCTTCATCGAGATTAGATCCATTCGCGGATAATTCATTTGAAGGATATTGATAACGAAGCGGGATGATGCCACCATTTCCTGATCCCGGACCTGTGTAGAAAGTGGGCACGCCTGTTCTTCTCCATTGATAATATCCTTGCAGGCCGGAGTTGCGGGCGTATGCAAGATATTTTTGAAGCAGGATCTGATTCAATCCATCTGCATTGTCCCCTTTATATTTGACAAGAGGCTGATTAAAATAATCATCAAAACTGAAATGCACGATGGATACAACGTTTGCAAAATCTATAGCCTGCAAATTCACTTCATTGTCGCCGTCTACGATTCCATAAAACGCAAACATCGCAGTAGTTCCATTCTTGTACCAGGTTTCTGCATTGCCATTGGCCCATCCTCTGTTGATTCCTTCTGCTATACAAAAGCACACTTCAGCGTAGCTGAGGATCAAAGTAGGTTCAGCTGTGTAGCTTGTATAGTAATGATGATAATTGTAAAGCGAAATTTTCTTGTCTGCTGACTGATTGGCGAGTTCACTGATATCATCACCTGATTTTCCACCCTGGTATGATCTGAAATCCGTATCCGCAAAACCAAGACCGCGTGCAGGCTCGGCAAAAATCATTGCCCGAAGATCATGGAGCAGGCTGAGGTTATTTAATAGTGTAGCGGCTAAATTCAGACGACCTGCATTGTTACCATAATTCTGCGGGCCATCAGGATAGTAATTGAAGTCTTTGTTGTAGACATACTGCAGGTTATCTGCATTGCTTGTGAAGACTGGATATTCTGCAGGGTTGTTGACAATCTTCGCGAATTCCTGTTTAATATTCAGATCAGGATCATCCGCGTGTTTGCTCAGTTCTATTAAAATACGTAATTTAAAACTGTTGACTACTTTCTGCCATTCGATGAGTGCATCACGACCACTTGCTCCATTCACAGGGTTGCTGATCCTTTCTTTGTAAAAGAAATCACCCGAAAATTCAAGGAATCCATTGTTGATAAAATTGGAAAGAAGTGTATTCGATGAATCGAGCCACATGATGGACTGCTTAAAAATATCTTTTTGAGAATCGTATTTCGGAGCAGGATTGTCGAGGCCCTTCAGTGCTTCTGTCATAGGCAAGTCACCAACTTTGAGTGACATATCCACAAAGAAGAATGCACGAAAAAAGAGTCCGAGAGCGTGGTAAGGATTGATATCATTGCCCGCGAGCCGCCTGGCTTCTTTTTCCATGGACAATACATTATGAAGTGTCCCGTAATCAAGGCCCGTGCTGCCACTCCAATATTGATTAAGACCGTAATAGGTATAATTTGATACAATAAACTGGCTTGCCTTGTCTTCGTCTCCACCCGGATTGACTGGCATATCATTTAAAATGGTGGGAAGTATCAGGCTTGGTGGAACCTGTAAAGGGAGATTATGATTTTCGGAATAATCTTCAAAGGACTTTTCGCATCCTGTAGTGATGATCAGTGTCGCAAACATCAGGCTGAAAAGAATATGTATGGATTTCATGATTTTTAATTGAAATGATTATTATAAAAATGAATTTTCGTTATGAAAACCGACATGCTAGTAAATGAGATTGACATTGATACCAAAGCTGCGGGTCGTTGGTGTCTGCAGATCATATTCCAGTCTGGACGTACCAAAACTATCACGTCCGGGATACTGATCCACATCGATATCATGAAATGCTTTCGGGAAGAAATACAATAAGTTTCTTCCCACCAGAGAGACGTCCAGTTTGCTGATAAAAGTTTTCTTCAGCATTTTTTCCGGCACAGAATAGGAAAGGACAACTTCACGAAGCTTGGCATAAGTTTTATCCACCAGCGTATGTTGTGGATCGTTATAAAAGCTGCTCACATAATCCTGTATCCATTGTGCTGCTGTTTTATTCTGCGAGAAATTTAAGGTTGCATAGTTTGTAATCACGCCCGTGGTAGGATCATACTGAATGTTGCTGCTACCTCCTATGACCTGGACACCATCACCACCCAGCAAGGGGGTCCCGGTGGCATCGTAGGCTCCGGTGTAATCAGCCTCACCCCAATGCTGTGATTCGTATAAACGCGCAGCACCGATGATACCTTCATTTGTATTGGCACCACGTCCACCTTCTGTCAATTTGCGCAGTACCCGATCCTGGATCTTGCCACCAACCTGCCCGTCGAATTGAAAGGAAAGGCTCAGTGATTTGTAGGAGAATTTATTATTGATGCCCCATGACCAGTCCGGATCAGCATGGCCTAAGTATTGCGCTTTCGGCAGATAGATCGGGAAGCCGGACTCATCGTGGATCACTTTTCCATCCGGGGTCAACGCTTCATATTTTCCAAACAATTTATCTACTCGATCGCCGATTTTATATGGATAACCTGTACCATTTGAAACTTCATCAACTCCTCCGGCGAATGCAGCGAAGACCTCTTTGTATGTTCCCCAATTCACTAATACGTCCCAAGTGAATCCGCTGGAAGAGCTGACAGGAGTTCCATTTAATGAAAGCTCAGCACCGGTTCTTTTTGTTTCACCACCATTTGTGGTAAAGTATTGAAGGCCGCTCGTCTCAGATAAAAATTGGTTTGAAATATTCGGGCCATCATGATATTGGAAATAAGTAGCACTTAATCCCAACCGATAACCAAGGAACCTCGTATCAAAACCAAATTCATAATTGCTCCGTGAGGATGGCTTTACATTTGAATTGATCACATAGTTAGGAGAACTGGCTTCTGTCTGATTGTTATAACCTGGGAATGTGGCATAAGGTGGTGTGGAAATACTGAAATTTGGACCATCATAAGGCGTATAATATGAGTTGCCGTATCCAACAGGGCTTCCTACGCCAAGACTCTGGAACGCAGTGCCAACATATGAATTTGTACCTCCGCCTTTGACATTAGCATAGCTGGCCCGGAGTTTAAGGAAAGAAATCGCTGAAGGCATGTTGACGTATTCGGACAATACGGTGCTCAGCGTGACAGAAGGATAGAATCCTGTATTGTGCCCCACCGGCAACGCAGATGTCTTATCTACGCGACCTGTGGTTGAAATCGTAACATATCTCTTGTAGGTCAGGTCCGCGGAATAATACGCACTCAACATCAGCAGGTGCGATCCGAAAGAATATGCCCTTATCGGCTTGAGGGTATTTGCGAGTGTGTATACATTGGGAATGATCAGTTGATTGGTGCTACTATAATTAGATGAGAAATCCATTCTGCGTGCAGAGCCACCAACAAATGCACCAATCGAAATACCGCTATTGGCCACATTTTCTTTATTGTAGCGGACCAGTAATTCGGAATTATTTTCCCAAAGGTTGCGATGATCTTCCCGATAATTGCCATGATTGTGCTCATCACCGTACGGATGTGCAGAGAAAGGTAATTTTTCTGTTCTCAACAAATCATATGTTGTGATATTGGAACGAACCATGATGGCCATGCTTTTATTGAGCTTATATGTGAATGAAGCCCAGCCATACAGATCATTTTTGTAATGACTCCTGAGCCATTCATAGCTGCTAAAATAGGGATTGTGATATCGTTTATATTCTGCGAAATTGGATTGAATGCCTTCCTTACCAGGCTGCCAGTAATTGATAATATTCGGATCATCGATATTCCAGTCTGCGCCGCTCCAGATATCAATGTTGTAAATAATACTGTTCGGTCCATAGACGACATCAGGAATATTAGGCGTAGTCTGGCGGTTGTAATTAATATTTGCCTCAACTTTAAACCGATCAGAGACATCATAGCTGCCAATAACATTAAAATTGAGTGTATTAATTTTTGTATTTGGTGTGATTCCGGTTTGGTTAGCATCCGAAACTGACATGCGAATATTTGAACGATCTGTTACGGAAGAAAAACTTATGTTATTCGTAGCCAGGACGCCTGTTTGCAGAAATCTTTTCAAATTGTCTTTGCCACGTGAAACCCACGGGGTTGGTTCAATATGACCTGTGTAGGTTTGTCCGTTCGGAAAGGTGGTCACATAATTTTTATTGACATCATAAGCACCATCATATTGAGGGAGAAGTAATCCTGCATCAAGACGTGGACCCCAGACATCATAATCTTTGTCATTGACACCAGATCCGGTAGCATTGCTGTTGTAATCACCGAAAGCATATTTCTGGTAGTCGCCTCCGCCGTATTGCTCCTGCACTTTCGGAATGGCAATAAAACCTTTGTTGAGCTGAATGCTGCTGTTGATTTCAACGGAGAATCCTTTTTTATTCATTTTGCCCCGCTTGGTTTCTATAAGGATGGCGCCATTGATACCGCGGCTTCCATAAAGAGCCGCTGCGGTAGGGCCTTTTAATATGGTGTAGGTTTCAATATCATCGGGGCTGATATTCCATGTGTCGGAATTGATGGGTATGCCATCCACAACATAGAAATTCAGAGGTGAACCCCTGAGTAATACGGTAGGTGTGGCGAGTAATTCCTGGTTGATACCTACATTAAGGCCTGCTACTTTCCCGACGAGGCTATTGATAGGATTAGATTCCCTTGCTTTCACTAATTCATTGCCATCTACTTCCTGAACTGAATAGCCCAGGCGCTTCGCTTCTTTCCGAATACCCAGAGCAGTGATGACCACTTCGACAAGTTGTTTGTTCATTGGGGCCAATCCGATTTCGAGAAAGTGATTATCGTGCACAGGAACCAATTTATCCTGGTATCCTAAATAGGTGATAGTCAGTGCATCTCCTTCAGAAGACTGAATAGAAAAATTTCCGGATGCATCGGATGTGACAGAAGCTGATGTAATGGCACTGATGATGAGAGCGTCGTAAACGGGAGCATTTGAAGTGGAATCAATGATTCTTCCATTAAGTTGTATTGTCTGTGCCCCGGCAGAGAGAAATAAAAAAAGGGAAAACATCAAAACAATGAATCCCCTTTTCTCAAAACTTATAAAGTCTTTCATATTGGTTTTTTTTCTAATTAATTCGAGGCAAAACTAAACGATGATCAAGGTGGTGACGTATGAATATGAATAAAGAAATGATCAAGATTTTGTAATGGAATGTTCAGGCACATATAAGAATGATGTGGAATGTGGACTTCCTTTTAAAGAAGGATTTAATAAATAATTAATAATTAATTAATTGAAATGAATTCAATACGTTATTTTACAATAATGGGTAATGGTGTTTACAAATTTAATATATCAATAAAAATTAATATAAAATTATATTTCACAGTAAGAACTACGTTCGCTGAAATTTCTTCCCTGAATATTTTGTGTTGCCCTTTAATTGAACAGCGCAAAAAAATCGCGATGAAATTTCTTCCCTTGTTTTCTATCATTCATTGTCTCAAATGGGTTGAAATGGAATTTTATTTCAGAAATTCCGAGAGTGAGGTTGAGATGTGTTCAGGAGGGAGATTTAACTGACATGACTTCCTTGGGGACCCCCTAGCCCCTGAAAAAGTGGAATTCTTTGGGGCCTTCACCGCAGACAAAAATATAAATGGAAGCTACAAGCTTCCTATTGATGAAATTTCAATAGAGATCATCTGAAATATGGATTTGAAGCACACGCTTCAAATGTCGGGATTTTTAAATACCCGGATGATTTTGATTTGAAAAACCAATGCAATTCCCCCATCCCGGGGGTTAGGGGGCAGATGGAATATTTTTTAATAAAAGATAATTCCCGACGTTCTGTTTTGATTTAATTTCCACAAGGTCTCATCGCCGCCGGATTCTGCCTGGCCGTTCATGTTGTAGTCGCCGATATTGTACCCGTATGCATTCTGGAATGCCCGCCAGGCCGTGAGGTCTGCGGACCCAATCGCTGCAATGGAGGTTATCTGGTCACCATTAGCGGCATGCATGGCCCAGACACCAGGTTCCACAAGACGCTCGCCATATCGGAAGAAAGGTTGATATGAATTCGAGGTTGTGAAGTCCCAGTTCTTTATGTAGGTTGTACAGGTACTCTTGGCTGCGAAAGGCGAGAGTACACCCAGGTGCGTGCGATGCTGTACCATGACATACATTGAATCCGTCGGTGTGTACACAAGTCCTCCACATGGCTCAGGGAAGGTGACATCACCATTTTTATGCACCCATCCGGCACAGGTCCAGAAATTATTCGCCGGAAGAATTCCGTTTTTACGAACTGTCACAAGCACCCAGTCCACTACGTCAAGTGGATATGGAATAACTCCCGGAGGAGCACCAGGTGAAGAAGGATCTCCATATTGCATCCCTGTGTTGCCATTATAATTCCATGGCGCTGTATTGTAAGGCTGACCGAATGGTGTATATGGTGCAACAAACTGTATCGAAGGATTCGGTGACAACATCTTGTCCTGTCCCGGAAGAATATGGTTCGTATTTAATGAAGTTCGCATGGTATCCCCTATTACATCGTATGCGCCTTGCAGGATCACTTTCAATGTCAATGGGAAGCATCTCACTGTGTAAGTGTATGTCCAGTTCAACGTATGACCAGCACAATCCGTGAATGTGAAAGTATATGTACGCAATGCATCTACGCCCTGGCAAGAAACCGGCGCTGTGGAAACTGTATCCACGGGAATAAGCGTGATGCCGCATGCATCCACTACTGTCGGTGCGACAGGTACTACATTGGATGCTTCCGGACAACTAACTGTTACGTTTTGATCAGCAGGCAAGATAAATGGTGGACGCACGATTGTATACGTGTAGACATAGTCCTGCGTATTGCCTTCGCAGTCGGTGTAGAGATATGTGTAAGTTCGTGAGCCTTCACAAGCAGGTATTGGACTTACGACAGGGCCTGTTGGCATGATCGGAGTTCCGCAATTGTCCACAACTGGAGGCGGTGCAGGAACTGTGTTTGTTAATGCAGGACATGCAACGGTTGACCCACCATCCGGTGGATTGTTGAAAGGATCGCGCTCTACGATGTAGGTATAATTAAAGTCTTGTGTATTGCCTTCGCAGTCGATATAAGTCCACGTGAATGTGCGTGTGCCTTCGCATGTTTCTGCTGTGAGTGCAGGTGTGGATGTTGGTCCTGATGGTGTGAGCAACATACCGCAATTGTCGAGAACTGCGGGTGGTGTCGGAACTACATTCGCTAACAACGGACATGCGACTGTGACGGTTACATCTGTTGGATTTGGAATGGGTTCGTATTCGACGACGTAAGCGTAGACCCAGTTGTGTGTATTGCCTTCGCAGTCGGTGTAGGTGAACACATAAAAGCGGAATCCTTCGCATGCCGGCGGTCCCGAATCAGTATATGTCGGTGTCAATACTTTTCCGCAATGATCTACGATGACAGGTGGTGTCGGAACTATATTTGATAATGAAGGACACGCTACGATCGAACCACCGGGTGGAGCCGCGATGGTGAAATCGAGATATTCAACATCGTAGGTAAATGACCATGGCTGCGCAAATCCTGAGCAATCTGTGTACATGAAGTTGTATTTCTTCGTGCCTTCGCAGGTGAGTGGATTTGGAATGTTCACTCTTGAGACTAATGTCGGTGTGATCGGGTTGCCGCAGAAATCCACAACCGGTGGTGTGACCGGAAATAATGTATCACCCGGGCAATTGATATTGACGGTGATATTCGAGGGAATGACTGGTGCGGGTTTGCTGAATGTTTGTGTCGTGTATGTTGGGAATTCGGTTAAGTGACCGCTTCCTGCCTGATCGATACTTGCGGACAGGTTGGTGATATTGTCTTCCCGGATCTGTACGGATTCGTTGGTGGCGATATTCAGGCAAATTTTATGAAGGATGATTGGTACCGCCTGGGTGACAGGAACATCGATACTATCATTTCCTGAGCTATTGAATAAAACAGAATCGATCAGTGCACACTGGCTGATCTGAAAACTATTATCATGTTTGATACATGATTTGTTATAGCCAATAGGTGAAAAACCTCCGAGGCAATTGATAAAAAATCCTGTCGTGTATGTAGTGAGGAGGCCTGTGACGCCGGGTGTGTATTTGAGATTGAAGCAAAGGGTGTCGTGGCAGCAATTTGAAGAAGGTCCGCATGATGGAGGGTCCTGGTTGTCGGGTACCCATGTCATGGTGGATGTGCCTGGGATCAGGACGGTGACTGTTTTATTTGAAGATGAAGAGCAACCGTTTTGGCTGGTGACGGTGACGCTGATGAGCATGGAGGGTGGTGTGCCAGCAGTGTAAGTGATGGTGTTCGTGCCTGCTCCGTTAGTGATCATGCCTGATGATAATGTCCATGCATAAGTGGCACCTGCGCCTGCGGAGGGGACTGAGGCTATGTTGCCTGTGCTGCCCTGGTAGATGGACATTGAGGCGGTGATGGTGGAAGAAGGAACTGGCAAAATATTGACCAGAGGTGTTGAGCTGCTACAGCCTGTCATGCCGTCCGTGAAAGTAAATATTACAGAACCTGCAGTGACTCCTGTTGCGAGGCCTGCGTTTGTAATGGTGGCATTTCCGTTACTGGCGCTCCAAGTGCCACCGGATGACGGAAGATATTGAGCTGTGGAGTTGATGCAGATTGAGGATGGTCCGGAGACTACGGTAGGAGTATATAGTGTCTGAGTCACTGAACCCGATGCTGTGCAACCTGAAGGCGATGTTACTGTAACAAAGAATGTGGTATTTGTGGGTATCGCAAGTTGAGTAGTTGGATTGGTTGTAGTACTGGAAACATAAAGAGCAGGTGACCATAAGTAGGTGAATGGGATTGTAGCACCAGATATATTCACGGTGTAGTCTTCTGTTTCACCAAAAGGGTTTGAGGATGCGCCGCAAAATTGGCTGCTTGTGATGGCAATGTCATTTCCCCCTATGATCCTAAGTCGTGTGAGACCATTAATAGCTGTACCAGGTACGCTGAATATAAAATTGGCAGTACCGTTCGCTCCGACATTTGCAGAAGTGCCGATGAATTCAGTTGTCGAATTGAAAGTGCCGTCCTGATTGTAATCTATCCAAGCAGCGGCAAACTGAGTGCCATCACTCCCCATGGTAACTGATAATGTGTATGGACTTCCACCTACGGATAATGTAGTAGGCGGTATTAGAGTGAAATCGGAATAGGAGGGAGCAACTACACATCCTGAAGGATTAGACAGTGTGTTAAGCACAACCAGATTTATCTCATCACCCTGGCAGCTTCCGCTGGAATGCGTTGAGGCACAATATGTGGGGGTCGCGAAGGATGCATTAGCAGTGAGTGTTGCAGTCTGACCCGGGCAAACCGGACTTGGAGAGACAGTGACACTATTTACAATAACAGCCGCAGCCACATTTACAGTTGCGGAGGCTGTGTTTGCGCATCCGTTAACATCTGTACCTGTGACAGTGTAAGTTGTAGTGGATGATGGATTGGCACTAACGGGTGAACCTGTGGTTGGAGTTAAACCTGTCGTTGGATTCCAGGTGTAAGTTGAGGCACCGCTTGCGGTTAGTGTAACAGGAGATCCTCCGGGATTGCAAATTACACTTGTTGGTGGATTGACGAATATAGCAGGCAGGGCGTTAATAGTAACTGCGACGTTAGAGGTGCAGATACTTCCGCAATTGTCAGTTACTGTTGCTGTGAATGTGTACATCCCCGCGGGAAGATTGGCAGTAATAATTTGAGCATTTGGATAGACACCGCCGACCCCATCACTCCATGTGTACATGTATGGTGCGCCGCCACCAACGGGTTGGGCTGTGAGTGTGAAGTTGGAGTTTGCACAAAGGGGACTGCTTGCTACCGGAGGATTGCATGTAAGCGGAACGATGGTAACCGTAGCTGAGGCCGTACTTGAGCAGCCGCCATTTGAAACAGTTACTGTGAATGTTGTGGTAGATGCAAGAGGTGTTGTAGCTGTGTTTTGACTTGTTGGATTAACGACTAAACCTGCAGGGGACCATGCGAAAGTAAGTGGAAGTGAGGGTGGAGTAAATGTGTACGTTGTGCCTGATGGAAAATTTACAGCGGACGAAATTGTAGAATTCTCAGTAACTGTAGAGGTGGTGGAAGTGTTTGGGGGGCTTAAAGGCGTAACACTTATGAAGTTCCCCGAAACCCCGGAAATTCCTATTGATGCTCCGGTACTTGACAAAGGTGCACTCGTAGAGCCGTAAATAAATTGTACAATGCCAGTGGTCTCATATAATTTTAACTGCATAGAAATAGTAGGTTGGCCTGCATTTCCCGAAGCCCCGACGTGCATATTTGTCCATTGAACAGTTAATACTCTGGTTCCAGAACTACCTGTTGTGCTATATTCTACGGCGCCACCTGTTGTATTATTATCATCCCACAAAGGAGCTATACTATTTGCAGTTGAGGCAAGTGCGTTTGATGAAAATCCACTGATCGTAGGTGACGTATTACCTAAAATAATCAGGCCATTCGATGAAACCGCAAAAACTGTTTGTGGTATATTATTATAAATAAATGTGAATCCAATGGGTAGATTACCGACTCCAACATCATCACCTATTGCTGAGGGGCCTGCCGGTATGCCTGAAATTGCATTATATGTTGCACTTGATCCGGCAAAGGAATAGGTATTTGGAACTGCTGTAGTGTTTTGTACATAGCCTGTAGAGGAAAGATTGGATGTAGTACCAGTACAAATTGTTGCTGGAGTTGCAGTTGCTGTCACATTTTGTGGTGCACCTGTTACGTTGATGGTAGCAGTAGCAGTGTTTATACAACCATTCACATCAGTGCCAGTTACTGTGTACGTCGTAGTCGAGGCTGGGTTTGCTGCAACTACAGCACCGGTAGTTGGACTTAATCCTGTAGTTGGAGCCCATGTATATGTGGAAGCTCCACTCGCTGTAAGTGTCACAGGAGTTCCCCCTGGTGTGCATATAGATCCGGACGAAGGAGATACCATGACTATTGGAAGTGGATTGATTAATACAGATTTTTCTGCGGTGGTCACTGTTGATCCTCCTGGATTTGTGCAGGTTACATCGACGACATAATATGTAGGAACAGTCAGCGGACCAGTGGCCTGGGTTGCGCTGGTACCGAGAAGAGTTGGATATGGGCCACCTGGCATGGTGCCTGATCTCCATTGATATGTGATGCCAAGTGCATTAGTGGCACCAGTTAATGTTAGTGTAGTTCCAGTTCCGGTACAAACTGCACTTGCTCCTGTGATTGATCCTGCTATTGGTGTGCCCATACAAACTGGCAAAGGAATGCCATCAAATTCATCAGCGCCGATATCAGGAGCTGTGCCTCCTCCATTGACCTGAGCCAGATAACCTGGATTTCCCTGGCGGATTTCATTTTCAAAATCGTCAACAATACCGGCAATGTTTGCAGCACCACTTTCAAGTTGAGTAGGGATAGCGGTGTCTATTTTTAGGAAATTAGGATTTCCTGAAACCGTACTTAAGAAAGGAGGTGCAACAGAAATAGAATTGGCATCTCTTGGCATAACGAATACCATGTATGGCCCCATTGCAGTGAATGTATTTGTACCATCCGTGAAAATAGTAGAGGCATTGAAGTCATTTCTGTTAGAAGCAGCTGCATACGTGCCGAGCGTCGTTGTGGATCGTCTGTAAGCAACAGAAAGTCCTGCCCCCATAGGCATGGAAGTATTAACAAGAATATTATTTCGCAGATCAAGTGCCGGTGTGGTTGATGCTGAAATAGCGCTAGAACCGAATGTAGCACCTGAACTTGTGCTGTTAAGATAAATTGTATTATAGAAGACATTCGCATTAGTAACAGCACCAATATTCAAACCAATTAAAACATTAGCCCCACTTGCAGCCGGAGCGCGTAAATCACCAATGAGGTTATTATTAATGTTAAAAGTGGTTCCAGCTGAGACTACAATGCCGTTTACAGAACCCGCTGCATTAGAAGCTGAAAGATTGTAAATCTTATTTTTGGATATATTCTGAATCGTGGCTCCAGTCATTGAAATACCGCTTACGATCGAAGGTCCGGATGAACTAAGGGCAAAAATGGAATTATTAATAAAATTCTGGTTCTGTCCATCTGAAAATATTCCGGTGATGGTACTTGCTCCGGAAATATTGCTTATTATATTCCCCGAAACATTATTCGAAGCAAAAGTATTATCACTAAATCCAACATAGAGAATACTACTTATGGCTCCACTTATGGTATTGGTGATATTATTGAAGGTATTGCCAGTAATTGTCTTTCTGGATCCGGGTGTAGTTCCATCAGCACTTCTCCAGCCTGCAATAGATGCACCAGTAAATGTCAGATTTGAAAAATTATTCCCGTTATTAATTTCTGTAACACTTGCTGGTGATGAGCCAAATGCATTATAAAAAAGAATCGTGCCTCCCGAGCCACCCTTAGTGTATCCCGTTACAACTTGATTATTGTTTACGTTATGCGTTGTACTCGTCGCATGATTAACGCTATTTGAAATAAATGTAACGCTGCCCGTCGTGTTGACATTCAGATTAGTGAAGGTATTAGTATTGATGTTTGTAGTACCCGTAAAAGTCGAATTATTGAGATAGAGTTGGGCAGAAGAAGAAGCACCATTGTAGGTGATACCCTGGATATTATTGCCATTCATTGTTAAAACAGCAGCAGCGGCTCCTCCCGAGTTTGTAATACCAGTAAAAGTTCCACTGGTTGCTACACTATACGTGATCGCATTTCCACTTGCATTTCCAATCTGATTATTATTCATATTGATTGTGGTCACTACAACTCCTGTATTGGAAATTCCGGTAAAGCCTCCTGTCGTAGCTGTTGATGTTGTTCCTTTGATGATGTTACTATTCATATTCAAAGTGCCCCACGCAGAGGTATTGATAATACCAACAATGGTAGTAGAAGAACTTGCGCCACCCACTGACGTATTTAAAATCGTGTTATTAGTAATGTTGCATACAGAGGTAGCTGTTACAACATCTTGAGTACGTATACATTCAAGCGTACCCGAAGTAAAATTATCTGTTATCGTTATTGTGTTATTGGTGATACTTGAGGTTCCAACTAATGTAGGTGCAACTGAGAAAAATTTAAAAATAGCCCTTAGGGTTACACTGGTTCCTGAAATAGTAGCACTTGTGAGAGTGTTAAATGAAACATTTTCTCCAATTTGTTGCGTTAAAAGAATACAATATGAAGTAGCTGTATTAAAATTATATGTACTTGAAGCTGCTGCCCCTCCCCAGTTTGAAATGATATTTCCTGTTCCTGCTGCCGAGCCTCCAATATCATTTCCAATATCCATATTTGGTCCCCCCCCAGAACCAATAAGTGCAATACCCATATTCACATTGCTGATCGCATTGGTGTAAAACTTGTTACCACTGGCCGGACCAGTTGTATTGCTAGTCACAATTTCAAGTGTACCCACTGTTGTTGCACTATGGCTGTTATTACTATAAATTCCCCAGGTGTTTAGATTGGTTTTATTTAGGGTGATCGTATTGTTTTGTATGGTATTGTTTTGTGCTCCGTTAGTGACAGATGCATGTAATAAAGCGACACCCCACTCCACCATGTTATTAGTAGCTGCGGCGGTCACAATATTCGCAGGATTTTCATTCATCGCAAAACCCTGGATTGTGACAAAATCTGCTCCCAGTAATTTAAAAATAGCGTCATTCAAATTTCCGATTGCTCCTGCTGGTGATGCAGCAGTAATGATACTATTTGCGGCTCCATTTCCCTGGATAATAATCGTATTCACCACTGTTCCCTGAGCAGTGATAGAATAACCTCCTGCAGGAGCGGTTTCTGATCCTGTGGGACATGTGATCACAACCGGACTTGTAATAGTGGCTGCATTTAAAGCAGTGATGGCGGCTCCAAGGCTTAGGTATGTAGGGGCCAAACCAGATCCACCATTTGTAGTAACTGAGAAATCTGCAAATGCGAGAGAAGAGCTCAGCATGCAAAAGACAAAAAGGAAATATGTCTTTTTAAACATCTGCAATGAGCTGCCTATCAAATTATTCGCACCGGTCAAACTACCAGGCATGTTGCTTGAGGAAGCTACAGGAGAAGGTTGGTTATTCATTTCAAAAAAAAATTAAACGGGTGAGTATTAACTTTATTAATTGGTATTCGGTAATCGGTATTCGGTATTCGGTATTCGGTATTCGGTAATCGGTAATTGGTAATTGGTAATTGGTAATTGGTAATTGGTAATTGGTAATTGGTATTCGGTAATCGGTAATTGGTATTGGGTATTCGGTAATTGGTAATCGTTATTCGTTATTCATTATTCCTTATTCCCCTCTGCTCCACACTAAGAATAAATAATTATTTATTTCACTCACGATTCAAGCCTCACGATTCACGTTTTTCACTTTTCATTCTTCACTCTTTTCTATCTGACAACGACTATTTTTGCGATGGCTCTCGCGGTATTGCTTTCGGAAATCAGCGAATAAACACCTGCTCCGAAAGAAGATACATCCACTAACTGCACCGACGAACCGCTGTCGCCACTACCCTTCCACATCAGGCGTCCGCTGATATCCACAATGGAGAGTATGACAGGATCTGCGGCGTCCTGGATGTCGATGGTAAGCTGATCAGTCACGGGGTTTGGCCATACATTGATCCGAAAGGAAGAATTAGCAGTGAAAGAAACTACACGGATCGGTGACAAATCAAATCTATTATCAAAATCCAACTGGCGGAGGCGATAGAAATTTTTTCCTTTCGCTGCATAACGGTCGATAAATTCGTAATTATTAATACTGCGAATTTCAGTTGTGGATTTTTGTGTGCCAATGGTGTGAAATGTTTTTCCGCTGTCGTTGGAACGTTGTATCTCGAAGTGAGACACATTGATTTCATCCGCAGTGGACCAGTTCAGCTTTGACATTAATTCGCCAAAACGTGTTGCTGTAAAACTTAACCATCGAAGTGGAAGTGCACTGCATGCAATACTACTATCGATCACAAGTGGAATATAATGAGTGATCGTATCTGATTCGAAGCCGCCACCACCTGTGGAATCAATACTGGCTGATAAAGCTCCCATAAGATTATCCCTTGTAACGTTGAGTATGCCTGTAGAAGGAATAACAAAACAAACCTGGTGAATAATCTGGGGAACGCCTTTAATAACCGGAACAAATCCTGTATTAGCAGAGCTATTAAATAAAGTCTTATTGATTTGTGAGCAAAGTGGAAACCCAAAACTGTTATTCCCTAAATTGGTACATGTAACATTTGAAATAATCGGATTGGAACCGTTAAAACAATCCACAAAAAATCCCGTGGTGTAGCTTGTCATATTACCAGTGAACAAAGGAGTATATTCAAGGCCATAACACAAAATATCATTAGTACAATCTGATGAACTTGAACAACTTCCATTGGATGACCCAGCAGGTAATAATATCCATTCCATCGTAGAAGGAAGAGGAGCAACACACGGTATGATTTGTACATTGAAAGCATACAATATGCTTACACAATTAGTGGTACTGTTTTTTACAGTGAAATTAGCATTATATGTGCCGACAGGAGCACCGACCGGGATTGTAATGGGGATAGGTGACGCAGGTAATGAAGCATTGTTGATATCTAAAAAACCTGCAGAATTGGCAGCAGCATCCCAATCGATACTGTACTGATTGGCTCCTCCTGCAGCGCCGGTGTACGACAATGTAGTAATGGTTGAACCCACACATGGTTTGGGATTATTGCCCAATACGATGGAAGGACCTGTAACGGAGACCGTGACGTTATCGAAAAAAGCGGTTTGATTTGCACCAGTTGAACCTTGCCAATAAGCTGCCATCATATTTAATGCAGTACCTGTATTCACTGAATTGGTAGCTGTACCCTGTGACACAAGAGTCCCTGTGAGAGGATCTGCAAATGAAGTGGTGCCATCATTGCGAACGAACAGTTGCCATTGATTTGCGGCTGCACATGGATTGTAGGTCACTTTTACGCTTAGATACTCTGCACCAAAGTCAGTTAATCCGGCCGTATTTGAAACTATAATATTTGTAAGGTCTGAATTGGCATTAAATCCACCGCTATAACTTACTAGGCGTAATGGATCTACAGATCCGGTCTGTCCAAGAACTACAGCATACCCAGAGCCATTGGCATTGTCAGTAGTAGTTGTCCCTGCTAAAATGAAAGCCACGCCATAATTCCCTGAATCGAATCCGGCAGGATCAACCCGTATCTGTCTCATGTTGAATGACCAGGTAACAATACCGGTATTCGTACTCAATATGGTGTTGTAAGGCGACCCAAAAATAGTAGTTGGAACAGAAGCGAATACATATCCATTCACATTTGCATTAGCCCCAACATCATTAGTGCATTCCAATTGAGCTGGACTCGTATTTCTTCTTGCACCCCAGTCATCGCCTGATCTGAAGACGCTCCAGGTGCTCATCCCTATCTGTCCGGAAGTAGTCCAGGAGGTGCTGTTGATGGTGTTGAAATTGTCAGAAAAAACAACTGTCTGCGCATATATCTGCCCGAGTGAGCAAATGGAAATAAGCAGGAGAAGAAGGGGAGAAATAAAATCAGGTCCGGTTCTTTTTTTCATATATAAATATTGCTAAGCTATAACTGGCTGGTTTTCATACTTTTGATCAATGAGGGAGAAATAAATTTAATAATAATCCACGGAACTGAATGGATTGGTGTCTGAAATACTTCGTTTGCATCTGATTGCCTGAAGGAAATATGTAAGCAAGAGCTAAACACAGTCAAGGTAATGGTTTTTCTGGAGTGGGTAGAAGGGATACTATTTGTTTGGTAAGGAAGGCAGGTTTCGGGGTTTGTAATTACAAATAGTGTCTGATTTCGGCGAAAACCGAACTCGTAAGATTCGAAGGTGGGACTCGCCTGATTTCGGCGAAAACCGAACTCGTAAGATTCTGATGTTGGGACTAGTCTGATTTCGGCGAAAACCGAACTCACTTTATCTCAGGTGGTGTTTGGACTGATTTCGGCGAAAACCGAACTCGTAGGTTTCTGAAGTTGGGACTCGTCTGATTTCGGCGAAAACCGAACTCGTAAGATTCGAAAGTTGGGACTCGTCTGATTTCGGCGAAAACCGAACTCGTAAGATTCTGAAGATGGTTCTAGTCTGATTTCGGCGAAAACCGAACTCGTAAGCTACAGGACTAAAATTCGCAAGACAGAAGTTTGCTTTTTATATGTTTTTCGAAATTTTAAAGAGAAATTTGAAGTTGCAAATATTCCAAGGCAATGCTTTCGTTTTGAAAATATGAATGCAATTCTTTCAACTGGCAGCAGGGGCATATGCGATTAATTACGTGGGACACTGGTAAATTTACCGTCATTCCTCTCCCAAACAATGCGGTCATTGAAATTAGTATCTCCATTCATATTATAGTCCCCATTTTTATACATACCGAATGAGGAATTTTGGGATTCCCAATATGAACGATCATCAAAATTTATATCTGTATCTCCATTTAAGGATCCGGCTTGATAGCCATTGCCGGCAAACATGGCATATTTGCCTGGCAGGATTTGTTTTTGACGAGAGAACAGCCCAAGTCCTGCGAAGATAGGATCTTCATAACTCTGCTGAAACCGGAAATCGTATGAAAGAACATGGTTGACAAAAGCCTGCTTCACATGAGACATCACGATGAGGTGATTGCGATGCTCGATCACAACATAATATAAACTGCTTTCACTGACTGCACAACAATTAAGTGGCTGTACAAACTCAACATGACCATCCTTATGCAACAAAGCTGCAGCCTCGCAGACAGGACCACCTGTTCCTGCAGAGTCCAAACGAAGGCTGACCAATACCCAGTCAACCACAGTAGAAGGGTAACCAGCATTAGCATTAGATGGATTATTGCCGGAGTCAAACAAACTCCCTTCCGTACCCGGGTAGAGCCATGGGGCAATATTATAAGGTTGTCCTGGTAATGCATAACGATTGCCAAAAAATGGATCCATGAACAATTGACCCGGCAGCAAACGCAGATCGTTAAGTGTGGTCCGCATAGGCAAGGAATATGCATTGCCACCACTTGCACTTGCAGCTGCTCCTTCGAGATACACCCATGTGTCAAGATTAAAACATGGTTTGGTCACAGTTCGTACACAGGTTGCAAAATTCCCGCAGTTGTCGGTGGCAGTGAACGTAATTGGTAATCCACCTCTACATGAAAAAGAAGGAATGCTGATGCCATCATAATTATTAGTAATCACCACATTCGCATCACAGGCATCAGTAGCTGTAGCCGTAACTATCCATGTATTGATCAATGCAATATAATTGGTACCTGCAGTGCAACTCAATACCAGATCTGCCGGACAAACTAAAGTCAATGAATTATTTGGAAGTATCGTGTAAGTAAATACCCAATTTTGCGTACTGCCTTCACAGTCCGTATATGTATATGTATACGTCCGTGGACCTGTACAAACGGGCGGACTCACGACAGGTGCTGAAGGTGTCAATATTTCTCCGCAATTGCTCATCACAACAGGAAGAAAAGAAGTGGGCTCCATGTTAGCGGCAGTTGGACATGCAACTGTAACACCTGCATCTGGTGGATCAGCAAACGGAAGACGTTCGATGATGTACTTATAAGACCATGACTGAGAATATCCTGAGCAATCCGTATAGTTGAATGTGTATACTTTACTTCCTTCACATGTCAGGGGCGAAGGAGTACTAACTGTTGAAACTAAAACAGCAGGAACTGAATTGCCACAGAAATCTACAACCGGAGGTGGAACAGGATAAATAGTATCCGCCGGGCAGTTGATGTTTGCAGTAATATTCGCTGGTATGGAAGGTGCGGGTTTGCTGAATGTTTGTGTTGCGTAAGAAGGAAATTCTGTTACTTGTCCGCCGCCAGTCTGATCAATGCTGGTTGATAAGCTGGTGACTTGATCTTCACGTATCTGGATGGATTCGCCGGTAGAAATATTGAGGCATACCCTATGCAAAATAACAGGTACGCCCTCCATGACCGGCAATCCACCATCATTACCTGAACTATTGAACAATATTGAATCAATCTGGGAACACTGATTGATTTGAAAGCTATTGTCATTCGTCATGCAGGTATGATTGTATCCAAGAGGCGTCATACCTCCAGGGCAATTTGTAAAAAAGCCTGTGGTATATGTTGTCAATGACCCGGTGACTCCTGGTGTATATTTTAAATTAAAACAGAGTGTGTCCACACAACAATTTGTAGTAGGCCCACAGGAAACCGGCATCACATAATCCGGCACCCACTGGAATGAAGAAGGTCCGGCAATTAAAACCGCTACAGATTTGGCGGATGATGATGAGCATCCATTCGTAACTGTAACACTGATGGTCATGGACGGAGGCGTGCCTGCATTATACGTAATCATGTTAGTAGATGCACCGGAAAAGATCATGCCTGATGACAAGGACCACATGTAAGTTGCACCGGGTCCTGCGTTTGGCACAGAGGCGACATTACCAATGCTTCCCTGGTAAATCGCAGATGCTGAAGTGATGGTTGAAACCGGTATAAGATATACATTGACAGGAGCAGTTGTAGCGCTGCAACCGGTAGCTGTAATGGTGAAAGTGAATGTGGCCATACCAGGTGCTACACCTGTGACAACGCCGGCATTTGTAATAGTAGCAACATTCGTATTGCTGCTCATCCATGTACCTCCTGAGGATGGAGACAATTGTATCGTGTTGCCGACGCAAACGACCGAAGCTCCTGATAGGTTGGGGGAATCATTTACAATTAATAATGCACTTGTAGTAAATACATCACCACATGTATTTGATGCTTTCAGTCTGTATTTGTTTGTGCTAAACGAAAAATCAGGATTTGTAATGACTAATGTAGGTGTGGTGGTGCCACTGTATGGAGCAGTATTAGTAAGGTCAATAAATGATCCCATGCCTCCGGTCTGTACCTGCCATCTTAAAGTTGGAGCAGGATCACCATTTGTGAAAGAACCTGTAAATGATGCGATGCCTGATTCGCAAATCGTGGTATCATGCGGATTAGATGCTAAGAGAGGAAATGCACATCCAAGCTGAACGAGCTCACTCCTGAATTTTTTGTGGTTATTATTTGGAAGAATTTTTGCGATGGTTCCGTCTCCGTAATATTCCGTATCGCCATTGTCAATGAGGAGTTGCAGAATGCTTGTGCTTAACAAAGGATCAGGAACATCTACTATAGATTCGGGACTTCCATCTGCCATTAAAGCTGTCAGATCTGCTGATCTCAATTGAGGTGCATCTGCAGCATTGCCGGTCCATGTATAAAGTTTGAAATCATTGCCGGAACCTGCGGGGCCGGCGATGATAATGTATTGACCACTCGCATTGCGTTTCATTTCACGTATTCCACTGCCTCCAAGGTTAAGAAATATCGGGGCACCGAAAGTTGCGGGCCCTGCAGAAGGATTTCCTGCAACTAAAGAAGCAAGATTGGTCAGAGGGACTACGAGTCCGTTGATACGATTGCCGGCTGGTGAGATGGGTGCACGAAAACAAATGAAGCCGGTGACATCGTCAGGAGCTGTTGAGAATCCTTCGATATTAAATCCTGATCCATCAGGTTCTTCAGGAATAACTCCGGGTGCTGCACTTGCTACAAGCCCAAGAAAATTTGCACCGAGTCCATGACCATTGGATGCATCCCAGTTCAACAAATCTGTTCTTAAATCATCGTATCGACCTACATAACTCAGAGTTGATCCAATTCCACTGCCGGAAACGTCAGTTGCAAAAACACGATAACGGTTTGGTCTGGCTGATCCGCTATTAGCAGAATTGCTATGAGATCCAAGCCAATAAATCCGATTGCCAATTCTTACTGAACCTTCGATGTCTACTTCGGGATTTGTAGGAGTGATATTTAATAGCACAGAATAATCAACTGAGTACGCAGGAAGACCTGAATTCTGCCGATTATAAAGTCTGAGTCCCTGATTTTCGTCATCACCTACGAACATGTAATTAGCATCAACACCCTGGGCTGTTGATGCATCGCTGGTACCGGTAAGGAAGCGGGTTGTGGATGGATTGACTGACGCAGCAGAGCCTGCATATTTCAAAATATAAGATGATGAATTCACACCATCGCTCACAACTACAGTAATGGTGGAATAACCGACAGTTGCAGCTGTAATTTTTACAGTACGATTAGCTCCACTTCCTGTTATAATAATATTAGCATTTGGCACTACTGTTAAGTTGCTGCTTGTCGCGATGAGAGTAAGGCCTGATGCTGCAGTTTCGATATCATCGATGGTGAAAATGACACCAAGGGTACTGGCCGGATCTGTTGGATCACTGATGACCCCACTGATAGCATAAGGACTGGGAGGAGAAATGACGACACCACCATCTAAATAGTCTGTGGTAGATATGCTCATCACGATCGTTGGTGAATTATTTACAACACCGAGTGGGACTAATTCACCTGTAGAAAGAATTATTGCGGGAGTATTTGCTCCTGGTATGCTGATGTTGCCGCTGTTAAATTGAATTTGTGCTAATTGAGCGGCGGATAATCCTGCGCCAGAGGATCCAAAAAAAACTTTCCCTTTAGTACCTGTCATGCCTGATACACCCTGCCATCCGAAAATGGTTAATGTCTGGCCACTCGTAAATGTACCTGCGGAAGTAAATGAGATCGTATGATCGTTTGCTGTACCTAAATCAATATTTGAACTCTGCGATAAATCACATGAAGAAAAAGTAAGTATTCTTGTTGCGGCAATGCCTGTGGTTCCAAATGTTCCTCCATTCAAATTAAGCAGTCCTGAAAAATTTGTATTTACGGAAGGATTGAATCTTAATTCACCAGAGGAGATGGTAGTCGTGCCAGTGTATGTATTCGCGTCCCCTAATGTTTGAAGACCGATGCCTGTTTTCACGAGTGAGATCGCACCTGATATAATTCCAGAATTTGCATTGCTTCCATCACCGTAATTAAATGTACCTGTGCTATTCAGCGTGAGTATGGCTGAGGCGGTTGAAGTAACTGTATTATTTGCTGCGGTGGCATTTGTTCCTGGTAATGAATTTAGTCCGGCGATAGTTTGATTGAAGCCATTTAAATCAAGTGTACCCAGATTGCTGCTGGCGGCCTGACCCAAATTAACTGATGTAGCAGTAGGTAACCTATTATTTCCAATGGCAAGTTTTACAAAACCATTGTTGATGGATGTAGCGCCGGTATACGTGGAAACGCCTCCAAGTGATAAGGAGCCACCGCCCTGTTTAGCCCACGCACCTGGGGTAAAGCCTGCTAAATCTGCTATGATACCATTGTAAGTTAATGTTCCTGCGCCCGGAGTGCTGATAGATGTGCTTGTTGCGTTGCCTACCTGAATACCCCGAGTGCTTATCAGTGTATATATGCCGCCGTTGACAGTAGCCAACCTTCCGCCGTTGACATTGATGGTATTGATCGTATTACCGAAACTTCCATCTGCTGTGAATCTGACTTCGGATCCGATGATATTGATCGGGCTTGTGAAAGTATTAGCAGCATTGGTTATATCTACCCGGCCGCCTCCGATACCTGAAAAAGAAATTGAAGCAGTAGTCCCAACGATGATGCTGCTGATCACAATATTGCCTGAGCCGTCAAGGGTGATGATATTATCCGTGGGATTTCCAAGGGTGAGGCTCATGGTTTGATTTCCTGAGCCCTGAATATTTTGAATTGTAAAATTTTGCCCTGAACTATTTCGCAGTATTGTATTTGGAATACTATTGATTGTGGCACCATTCAGTGTAAGAGTTCCCGTGGCACCTGCTGTATTGCTGCTATTGCCGATCAGGAATGCTGTTGTTCTTGCCGAAATGATTTCTACACCACCTGCAGCCTGATTGCCGGCACCATTGTTAGTAGCTCCACTAAAATTTATTCCAACTCCTGTAGCAGCAGTTGGATTTGCTCCAAATTGGGCAATTTGAATTCCTGAGGGTACTGCACCTCCAGTCCAATTGGTGCCTGTGAGCCAAGCTGAGCCTCCGGCATTACTCCAAAGTATCTGGGAGGAGACAATGTTAGTGCAAAGTAAAAAAAATACTATACTGAGGAATGTAAACGCTAAGTTTCGAAACTTAAAATTCAGATGAAATATTTTTTTTCTATAAGAAGTGTACTCTAATGATTCCATTGGTATTTGAAATAAATGATTGGAATTGGGTATCATTTTTATAATGGAATCCCTGGAACGGATGGACATTTTTCAGTGGGGTTGATGAATAAAAGGCTGACATTCAGAAAGGCAGTCGTGTTGTTCTTTTTATGCCAAAAGCCAAATGACGGGTAAACAAAAATTGTAACACACAAACTGTAAAGTAGACAACTGAATGTCAGAACATCTCATTTTCAACCTCACTTTTGTGTAAAATAATTGTCATCAGAATATAAAATCCGCCTATGCTATTATTCCTTCCCTGAATTGAAGTTTTTACGTAATGCGCTTTGAATTAAGTCACCCGAAAAAAAATGCCGGATCCATTGTCCGGCACTTTCTCAAACACGATTTTCTCAAAAAAAAAATAGGGCTAAAAGGATAAGCTTTCTAATTAACCAGGCAGTTAATGCGCTATGGTAACTTTGTCGGTGAATACATCTTTATCCGTTTCCACTCGAATGGTGTAAATACCCGGAACCAGTCTTTTCACATCGATGGGATTATATAATTTATTTTCATGACTGAAATCATCGAGTACAACCTGACCTGCAGCATCTAACAGCCAAACATGAAAACCAGACGAACTGCTTTGAAGATTTACTTCAAGAAAATCATTGGCAGGATTTGGGAAAAAACGGACAGAAAAAAGATTCGCAGAAAAATTGATCTTGCGGACAGGAGAAAATTTCTTATGCCCGTCTGAATTCACCATAGCGAGTCTGTAATAATTATCACCCTCCATCGCATTTTTATCAAAAAACTGAAAAGGGTAAACAGGAATAGATTTCTCCTGATCTGTTGTAGAACCGATTGATGTGAATAAATTTCCATCTGTTGACCGCTCGATAACGAATGCAGCGTCTTTCACTTGATCAGAAGTAGTCCAGTCAAGCTGCGCCGTACGTGTTCCGGCATGGATGACAGAAAAATCAAGAAATACAATTGGCCTTGAGTCGTCTGTCTTTAAACTTTTCACCGTAGCCGTAGTAAAAGCCGGATACTCTGTAGCATATCCCCCGCCGGATACATCAATACTGGTGGTTAAGTCTGTGAAGGGATCCTCTTCAATAGTGATGGATTCACCGACAGGTATTGATACCCATATCTGGTGAAGGATCACAGGCACACCTGCTTCAACTGTAGTTCTGATCGAAGTACCCGAGTTACCGGAGCTATTGACCAGTATTTTGTGCAGATTGTCGCACGCATTGAGAACCCTCACATTACTGACCATTCCGCAGGATTGATTCTTTGCAATTGGTGAACCATGAGAGGTACAGGAGACATAAAAACCTGTTGTATAGCTTGTCAATATACCGGATACGTTAGGAGTATATTGTAAGCCATAGTTCAAAGTATTTTCATCCTTTACGGAGGCTGGAAAGCATTCTCCAGTGGCCATGTCTTTAGTCAATGGTATCCATTTCATGGTCTGTGCATTCATGTAGAGTGCGGACAGCAGAAGAATGGTAAACAAGAATATATTTTTCATAAGTGATGTTTGGCTTGTTATTTAATGATTGATAATTGGGGCCATGATTATTGCCAGATGATACCTGTCGTAATGTTTTGATTTGGTTTCCAGAACGATTCGTCTTCTGAACCGACTGCTGCATTCATATTGAAGTCACCTTTCGCATAGCCCAGGTAATTCTGCATAGAACGCCATAGAGACCTGTCCGGAGAACTAATAGCTGCCCTGGAATTTGCCTGTTCACCATTGCCTTCGTACATAGCCCATCTTCCATTGGCACCGAGCACCACATGTTTCTGACCGTACCTGAATGGAGGAGCATATGAATTGGAAGTTGTGAAGTCCCAGCTAAGCACTGCACCATTACAATTGATGTCAACAAATGAAGGTGACATTATGGCGAGGTGATTGCGATGCTCGACCATAATGTAGTACATGTCGGAGGTGTTGATCGCAGGACCAGGACAGTTGTCAGGGAAAGTTACTACGCCATTATTGTGAACCCAACCTGCACATTTCCAGATTTCGATACCTGTATAGCTGTCTTTTCGGACAGTGACCAGAACCCAGTCTACTACGTCGGCCGGGTAAGGGATCAGAGGAGTGTCACCATAAGATGTTCCTGTATTCATGTTGTAATTCCATGGCGCTGTATTGTAAGGCTGACCTGCAGGTGTTGAATTCAGTACACCGGATATTGGCGTTTGGCCCGGAAGTACATGTAGATAATTCAATCGTGTACTCATCGTGTCACCATCCGCATAGTAAGGACCTTCGAGGAATACTTTCAATCTTACAACCTGGCAACCGATCATGGTATTGTAATCCTTAGAACTGACGTTGCCGCATGCATCTGTTACATATACCCTGATGATGGAGTCGCAACCAGGGATAAGGGGCTGGAAGATGTCTGCTGTTTTCGTTACTGCAGAGCAATTGTCTGTAGCGCTTGTTGCAGCGATAGCAGCGGCGAAGGCCTGTGCGACAGTTTCGTAACATGCATTGATAGAACCGCCGGGGAGTATGACAGGTGCTAAATTGTCACTCACCGTGATCGTCTGTATCTGATTAGCAGCTGCATTGCCACAATTGTCTATGAGATGCCATGTACGTGTGATTACTTGTGATCCCTGACATGGTCCGGCTACAGTAACATCTGTAAAGGTTGCATTCAATCCGGTTGAGCAATTATCTGCTTCATCGGATACATCGCCTGTAGCTGCAACTGATGCATCAAATGTGCAGGTCGTAGATGTAAAGATTGTTGTATTTGCCGGGCGCGTAAACGTAGGTGCAGTATCATCACTCACTGTGATCGTCTGAACCTGATCGGCAGCAGCATTGCCACAATTGTCTACAAGGTGCCATGTACGTGTGATCACTTTCGATCCTTCACATGGTCCGTTTGTTATAACATCGGTGAAGGTCGCATTCAACCCCGTCGAGCAGTTGTCAGCTTCATTGATTACATCGCCAGTTGCTGCAACTGATGCATCATAGGTACATGTGGATGAAGTAAAAATTACAATATTCGCAGGGCGGGTAAATGTAGGTGGTGTATTATCACTCACCGTGATCGTCTGTATCTGATTAGCAGCTGCATTGCCGCAATTGTCTACAAGGTGCCATGTACGTGTGATCACTTTCGATCCTTCACATGGTCCGTTTGTTATAACATCGGTGAAGGTCGCATTCAACCCCGTCGAGCAGTTGTCAGCTTCATTGATTACATCGCC
>JBDUDG010000121.1:0-8569 GCA_040003045.1 Saprospiraceae bacterium
CTTGTAATCAGTAACCGGTATTCAGTTGGATTTTGATTGGACACTGATTTCAACGGCAGTCTGGTGACTGTATATGGAGTCTATGAAAGGGAAGTAACTATTTTATTACCAATTACCGATCACTGTTTACTGTTTACCGATCAATGCTTACCGCTTACCGATCACCGCTTACCGATCACCTTTTACCGATCACCGTTTACCGTTTACCGATCACCGTTTACCGTTTACCGTTTACCGATCTCCGCTCACTCCCCTTTCTTCCTTACCACCAGCACCTTATCGATCTTCGGTCCATCCATATCCAGGATTTCAAATTCAAAATGTTCCCACCTTGCTTTGTCGGTTTCTTTAGGAATGCGGCCTAACACCTGGATGATTAATCCACCCACAGTATTGATTTCAAAATCCTTTATAAAATCTTCCATGCCAAATTCAATCAGGAAGTCAGGTAATGGATAGTGCCCATCTATCAGCCATGAATTCTCATCGCGTTTTTCAAATTTATATTCATGACCATAAAATTCAGATACCTCACCGACTAGAGCTTCAAGTATATCACTCATCGTGAGTATTCCCTGAGTGGAGCCATATTCATCTATCACTAATGCATAGTGAATGTTCGTCTGTTTGAATTGCTCTAATGCTTTGTAGGCAGAAGCATTTTCAGCGATATAAGAAGGCTCAGATAAAACACTTTTCAGGTTGAAAACATCCTTGTCAATTTCTGCGAACAATTTTTTCAGACTTACTATACCGACGATGTCCTGTACATCACTATCATACACGGGATAAAAATTATGCATATCCAACATCACCAGTTTTTTCACTTCTTCTTTTGTATCAGCAAGGTCAAGAGCTGTCATTTTTTTTCGCGATGTCATCAAGGAGCTCACACTTCGATCTCCTACGCTGAACACCCGGTTCACGATGTCCTGTTCGATTTCCTGCACCTCACCTTCTTCAGTACCTTCTTTGATAATAGCTTTTATTTCTTCTTCAGTGACCTTACTGTTGCTGGAGGGCTTGATGCTGAATATTTTAAGAAGTAAATCGGTGGTCATAGTCAAAAGAAAAATAAATGGCGCGAGGATAATGCCGATTATTTTCATCGGAAGCGCGACAGTCTTGGCGATCACTTCGGGATAGGTGAGGCCAATACGTTTTGGAACTAGCTCTCCCAATACTAACGCAAAAAAACTGATGATAATCAGGATGACCACCACAGAAAGCGTATGTGCATAAGGTTCGAGCAAAGGAAATTTTGAAAAGTAGACTTCAAGACCCTGTGTGATCCTTTCCCCGGAATAGATACCAGTCAGCAAGCCGACAAGGGTGATTCCGATCTGTGCAGTGGACAGCAGTTTGCTTGGATTGGAGGCGAGCTCAAGGGCAATTTTTGCTCCCCTGTTGCCTCGCTGGGCCGAATAGTTGAGGCGGTTTTTCCTCGCGGATACTAGAGCAATTTCGGACATTGAAAAAATGCCGTTGATCAGGATCAATAGAAAAATGATGAACAATACCATGGTATAATTGTCTCCGTCCGGTACAGCCGGGAGGTAAATAAGGCCACAAGTTAACATTCGTCAATTACCTAAACGATTCACTCAATTTAACTTTGGTCTAATTTATCTCCTAATTTTGTGAGATGCATTGGTTACGACGTCCGGCCGTGAGATGGTTGCTGACCATTCTTCTACTTGGACTGCTGGCATTTCAGCTTTGGTCCAGGAGCAATCATTTTACCAGCCTGTCCCTGATTTCTATTCAAAAATCGTTCTGGTGGTTTTTGCCGGCGGTCCTGATGATGCCTTTTAATTGGTTGTTGGAATCAGTTAAATGGCGGTCGTTATTGTGCATTCATTTCAGGTGTTCCTTTGTACAAGTTCTAAAGGCGGTAATGGGGGGTGTGGCCTTATCCATTTTTACACCCAATCGGATCGGAGAGTATGGAGGGAGGCTGATGTTCATGCCGGTTGAAGCAAAATGGCCGGTGGTGATTTCAACTCTGGCGGGCAGTTTTTCACAGAATCTCATAGCATTTACTGCAGGTGTTTTGTCCTGTATTGTGTTGTTTGAAGGATTCATTCTTCTCAAAATCATGGGTCTGATTTTTATAGGAATGGCCTTCTACTTTTTTTTCAATATGAGCAAAGTCATTCTTAGGATTTCCACCTGGAGGACACATTCAATATTTACTAAGATCGTCCTTAATTTGAGGTATGTAGAAGCGTATACGCCAAACGTTTTAATAAAAGTCCTTTGTATCGCTCTTTTACGATACCTCATTTATACGATACAATATGTGTTGATTTTACATGCGTTTGAGCCTGATATTCAGCCGGTCCATTTATTGCTGGGCATCAGTGCGATTTATCTTTTTCAGACTTTGATTCCATTGCCGCCAGGCGCGGATGTCATGGCGAGGGCAAATCTTGGTCTGATCCTATGGTCCGGAACCGGAATGAGTGAACTTAGTATATCTCTCGCAAGTTTAATGATCTGGGTTATTAATTTGCTGATTCCGGCTCTGATAGGAAGTTTTATTATAGGTACGACAGCCTCATTAATTTCGTTAGATAAAAATGAATCAAATATCCCTCCTGCTCTCATGCCTGTTGCTTCTGAGTCAACCGAATAAAGACTCGGTTAACAGGAAGCCGTATGATTATTGTCAAATGGATAATAATAGCTGGCAGGGGGGCGAGGAAGTGACCTACAAGCTTTATTACCAGCTCAATTTTATTTGGATTGCTGCAGGCGAGGCAGTTTTCAAGGTCAAGGATATCGGGGACCGTTATTACATCTCTATCGATGGCAGGACGATCAATGCATTTGAATGGTTCTATAAAGTGCAGGACCATTATGAAAGTGTAATCGACAAAAAAACGTTGCTTCCGCTTTCATTTTCAAGAGAAGTGCACGAGGGGAAATATGAATGGTGGGATAAATTTTTCTTTGACCAGGTTCATCATAAGGTGCAGGCTTCGAAAGGTGGACCGAATAAGGAAACAAAATATTACCAGGCGGATCTTTCCGGCTGCATGCATGACTTGATCTCCATTATATATAATATCCGGAATGTTGATTTTGAGCAGTATAACAAAGGAGATCAGTTTGATGTGAAAGTTTTTATCGAAGAAGAATATCCGTTGAAAGTTGAGTTGAGAGAAAAGAACTTTGAAGCCCGGATCAGGGGACTCGGTAAGCAAATGACATATTTGATTCGTCCGCAAGTTGTCTCGGGCCATTTTTTTAAAGAAGACACCCGGATGGATATTTATATTTCAGATGATGGCAACAGGATTCCATTGATGATAGAAAGTCCTGTTTCTGTAGGAAAGGTGAAGGCGGTTTTAGTCAATTATAAAGGTCTTCGTAATCCTTCAAGCTTTGAATAAAAAGCGTTTCAATTCACATTAAACGGATTTTTATGATGAAAGGACTTCGGGCATGGATTTGGGTATTAATTGCCGGAGGTGCCTTATTTCTTGCCTTTAAATTGGGTTCGAAATTTAGTCTTCCAAAACCAAAAACTACTGAAAACAGTACTGTGTTGCTGGAAAAAATCCGATCCGTTTGTAAGCTGGTGACTGCAGAAGGCGAATTTTCAGAAATTTATTCTTACAAAGAATCTTATCCTTTTGATTATTCAATATTTAGCAAAAAGGCGCTGATCAGGGTCAAGGCAAAAGTGTCAGTTGGATATGACCTGGGTAAATTAAAAATAGAGCCGGATGAGAAAACGCATACACTGATCATTTCCGGAATGCCTCCTGCAGAAATCCTATCGGTGGATCACGATCTTGATTATTATGATGTGAAGGAAGGATTTTTCAACAAATTTTCTACAGAAGATTATAATAAAATTAATGCCGATGCAAAAGATTTTATCATCTCACAGGTTCAAAAAAGCTCTTTGATGCAGGCGGCTGATAAAAAGAGGGATGAGCTGACAGAGATCATGCGCTTTATGGTTGAGCAGGCAGGTTGGAAGATGACGGTTTTGAATAATGAAGTTTCAATTCAAAAGAATTAATTTCATTTTGAGGTTTTGACTATCCTCTGCAGCTAAATCCAAAATCGCAAACCCCCAAAGGATTTTTCCCTATTTTGCCTCTCTTTCAGTTAAAAAGCTTCCTTGTTCACTCCTTAAAAAATCGCATATGAAGAGTTTCTTCGGTCATCCTCCAGGGTTGGCAACACTGTTTTTCACCGAAATGTGGGAACGCTTCTCATATTACGGAGGCCGTTCGATGCTTGTATTGTATATGATCGCAGCCGTGATGGGTCAAAATCCGGGATTTGGATTGACCAAAGTGGAAGCTACTGCTATCTATGCAGTTTATACGTCGGTGGTGTATATGACTAATCTTCCGGGCGGATGGATTGCGGATAAGTTTCTTGGAGCACGAAATGCCGTTTTTTATGGCGGATGTATCATCGCGGCAGGGAATTTCATGATTGCGGCGCCATTAGGGTTCGGCGGGTTTATAGCAGGACTCGCTATGATCGCAGTTGGTACAGGTTTGCTTAAACCAAACGTAAGTACTATGGTAGGCTCTTTATACGAGAAGGGGGATGTCAAACGTGATTCTGCTTTTTCCATCTTTTATATGGGTATCAATCTTGGTGCCTTACTATCACCTCTGATTGCCGGCTATTTCGGTCAACGAGTTGATTGGCATATTGGATTTTTAGTGGTGGCGATCGGTATGGTACTTGGCTTAATTCAATACAAACTGGGTGCAAAACATTTAGGTACTGCCGGGCTTTATATAAAGTCTACAGATCCGGATGCTGTTCGCAAACAACGAAAAGGATTAATGACTGGGTTTGCTCTTTTTGTGGGCGTGTTCCTAGTGGCATTTATCATACAGAAAACAGGCATCTTCGAATTTTCGATTGTAAGTATTTCTAACCTGGTGGGTCTTCTCTTTATCATCATACCGATTGTTTATTTCGGTGCCTTGTTTTCAAAAGGGGGATTCACACCGGCAGAAAAGAAAAGAATTGTCGCTATTATTATTTTTTACCTGGCAGCAGCGTTGTTCTGGTCTTCTTTCGAACAGGCAGGTTCCACCTTGACATTATTTGCTGATGAAAAGACAAATAATACATTGTTTGGGTGGTCATTCCCTTCAACCTGGTGGCAGAGTGTGAATGCTGTTTTTATCATTGTCCTTTCACCCGTATTTGCATGGCTCTGGATTAAATTGAAAAAATCAGGAAAAGAGTTGTCTACACCAATGAAATTTGCAATTGGTCTAGCTCTCGCCGGTTTGGGTTTCCTGATCCTTGTTCCTGCCGCTAACCTTATTGAATCTTCTGGTGCGCGCGTAGGTGTGCAATGGCTTTTGATGTGCTACTTCATACAGACATGCGGTGAATTGTTCCTATCACCCGTAGGTCTCAGTGCCATGACCAAACTCGCTCCTGAACGTATCGTCGGTCAGATGATGGGTATTTGGTTCCTGGGTGCTGCTACCGGAAATTTTATCGGAGGTCGTGTAGGTGGTTTGTTTGAGGCATTCCCACTCAGTACAATATTCATGGCTGTTTTTGGAACAAGTCTCGCTGCAGCCCTGATCATGTTCTTCCTGGTACCCTGGATGAAACGACTAATGGGAGAAGTACAGTAAATTACGATTTACGATGGCTGGAGAACTGTAGCACAAGTAGCGATAGCAGGTCGAACCATACGAATTACGATTTACGATTTTGGATTAAGTCAATTTCTAAAACACAAATAATAGAGGATAAATAAATTAGCTTGGCGTATAAAAGCAACAATTAATTTTTCCTTTTAATCCCAAATCGGAAATGGGAAATCCAAAATTATATTTCTATGTTTGATTTTGAATTATTAAAAAAGATTTCAGAGACTCCCGGCGCACCCGGTTTTGAACATCAGATCCGAAATCTTGTAAAAAATGAGATCAAAGACCTGGTAGATGATTTGTATATCGATTCGATGGGTTCTCTGATCGCCGTTAGAAAAGGACGTAGCGATAAAAGGGTTTTGGTAGCGGCGCATATGGATGAGATCAGCTTCATGGTGACTCATATAGATGATGATGGATTTATACGATTTCATCCGCTTGGAGGTTTTGATCCAAAAACACTTACTGCTCAGCGGGTGATAGTTCATGGCAAACAGGATGTACCCGGTGTCATGGGCAGCAAGCCTGTACATCTAATGACTGCAGAAGAAAAAAATAAAATGGTCCAGCTTCGTGATTATTTTATTGATGTAGGCATGCCTGTCGAACAGGTGAAAGAACTTGTTGAAATAGGTGATCCGATCACAAGAGAGCGGGAACTTGTTGTGATGGGAGATTGTGTAAATGGAAAATCCCTTGACAATCGTGTCTCAGTTTACATTCTCATCGAAACCTTGAAAGCGATTAAAGGAAAAGAAATCCCTTTCGATTTTTATGCTGCATTCACTGTTCAGGAAGAAGTGGGTTTGCGTGGTGCATTCAATGCTGCGGGTCACATTGATCCTGATTTTGGAATCGGATTGGATACGACCATTGCGTACGACACGCCAGGTGCGATGCCTTTTGAAATGGTCACTCGACTTGGGAAAGGTACCGCGATTAAAATCATGGATGCTTCTATCATTTGCGATGTCCGCATGACATCTTACATGAAATCAATAGCCAACAAACATAATATCGAATACCAGGCAGAGATCCTTCCGGCGGGTGGCACTGATACAGCAGCCCTGCAAAGACAAGGTGCAAAGGGATCTATTGCTGGTGCGATATCCATTCCTGTAAGACACATCCATCAAAGCATTGAGATGGCCCATATGGGCGATATAGCCGGTTCAATTGATCTTCTGACTGCGGTTATTTCAGAATTAGATCAATGGAATTGGGAACTCTAATGAATAACGAATAACGAATAACGAATAACGAATAACGAATAACGAAGTGAATTTTTTGAATCTTCTGAGCAAGCTGAGTAATATAGAGTGAATAATGAATAAATATTTAAATACAAACTCCCACGCTCTTACGTTCTCACTTCTCTCACTTCTCTCAATTTCTCACTCCTCTAACTTATGAACTGGACCGAACAAAACAATAAACTCATCGCCGAATTCACCTTCGAAGACTTCTCCCAAACCTGGGCTTTCATGACCGAAGTCGCGATGCTCGCTGAGCGAAAAAATCATCATCCGGAATGGACCAATGTCTGGAACAAAGTCAATATTTCGCTGAGCACACATGATGCCGGTGATGTAGTGACGGAGAAGGACAAAAAGCTGGCGGACGGGATCAACAAAATCTATGAGCGATATCAGAATCGGGTGTAATGACGCTTCTAAGTAAATTGCCGGATGTGGGCACCACTATTTTTACAGTGATGTCACGATTGGCGGTTGAGCATCAGGCAATCAATCTTTCACAGGGGTTTCCCGATTTTAATGCTGATGACCGATTACTATCATTAGTCAATGATGCATTGCAGGGTGGACATAATCAGTATGCCCCTATGCCCGGTCTTCCTGAATTGTGTAAGGCTATCTCTGAAAAAATTAATCATGATTATCACTGGACGCCTGATCCAGAATCAGAAATTACTATTACAGCAGGTGGCACGCAGGCTATTTATTCCATCATAGGTGCGTTGATTTCACAAGGAGATGAAGTGATCGTCATTGAGCCAAGTTATGACAGCTATATACCCTCAGTTATTTCTTTTGGCGGTGTTGTGAAAACGGTTCAATTGTTACCACCGCATTACCGGGTAAACTGGGATGAAGTTGAGTCACTAATAAATTCACGAACAAAACTGATTATGATCAACACGCCACACAATCCATGTGGTGTGGTATTGGATCAACAAGATCTTCTAAGGCTTCAGCAGATAGTCGTGAAACATGGGATATATCTTCTGAGCGATGAGGTGTATGAACACATTATTTTTGATGGATTGAGACACGAATCTGTACTGCGGTATCCCGAGTTGTACAAGAGATCGTTAGCTGTTTTTTCATTTGGCAAAAGTCTGCATGTGACAGGCTGGAAAATCGGATACGTTATTGCACCTCCTGAATTGACGAGGGAGCTTCGCAAAATTCATCAATTCAATGTTTTTTCTGTCAATCGCCCAATTCAGCTTGCTATTTCGCATTACATTAATTCGTTTGGTGATTTTGAAGCCCTCGCTTCTTTCTACCAGCAAAAAAGAGATTTTTTTATTCAATTAATGGACGGTCTTCCATTAAAATTTCTGCCATGCAAGGGGAGTTATTTTATCCTTGCAGATTATAGTGAAGCATCTTCACTCGATGATATGAGTTTTGCGAAACAACTGACAATCGAAGGAGGAGTGGCTACTATCCCATTGAGTCCGTTTTATAAAAATGGAAGCGCAGAAAAAATAGTGCGTTTTTGTTTTGCAAAGAAGGAATCTACGCTAACAGAGGCAGCTTCAAGGATGAAGAAATACCTGGGATGAATTTCTGATCCAACCTGGATTCAGAATAAGATATTTAAACGTTTCACATTTTTAAGTGTAGGTATTGTCCTCTCCAATGAAATTGAATAAAAAGATG
>JBDUDG010000453.1:0-2561 GCA_040003045.1 Saprospiraceae bacterium
CCATAAAATAAAAGAGCTGAAGAAGAATTCGTCTGAAGACTCAGAATAGCTAACAACATATATCCTGCATGCGATATTCCTGAATAGGCAAGAAGTCGTTTGAAATTTTCCTGTGTGAGGGCTATGAGATTTCCAATGATCATTGTAGCTCCGGCTACTATCACAATGATGTCGCCGGTATAGTCATGAACACCAACAAGACCGTGAACCATGAGTCGATAAAATGCTGCAAAAAAGGAAACCTTGACCAGTGTCGCCATCGTAGCGGTGACCAAAGATGGTGAACCTTCATACACATCCGGGCTCCAGAAATGGAAAGGAACTGCAGCTACTTTAAAAAGAAAAGCAAATGTTACTAACAATGTTCCTATCATGAACATCGGGGTGACTGCACCGCTGGAAACGTATGCTGCTATTTTATCCAGTTCAAATGATCCACTGGCTCCATAGATCAATGCAATCCCAAAAAGCAGGACACCTGAGGCAAAGGACCCCATGAGGAAATATTTAAAACCGGCTTCATTGGACCGGATATCAAACCTACGGCTGCCTGCCATGATGTATAAGGATATAGAGACGATCTCAATCCCAAGGAAAAGCATCACCAGATTCCAGAAACTGAAGAGCACCAATGTGCCGGACAATATGAAAACTAAAATAGCGAGGTAATCACTCAGATGATGGGGCTCGTCTTTGTAAAAATCAGCGGAGAGCGCAAAGATCAGTGCCGCAGTAAAAATGGACAAGCCACTGAATGCAACGGAAAAATGATCGATGCGTATCATCCGGGACATATCCATACCACCGATGATCACCGGTGCGCTTCCAATCCAGTCAAGTGTATTAACAAAAAATATGGCTGCCAGACCTGCGATGATCACAGGAACAAGTAGCTTTCGCAGGTTCAGGATTTCTGCCGCGAGGCAAAACATTCCCAAACAGCATGTATATATTAAAGTCTGCACTAGCCTGTATTAGTTATTCATTTATTTAATAAAGATTGTAATGCAGGTCCGGCGAGGTCAAGAATCGGTTTCGGATAAATACCCATGCCGATAATCAAAACCACCAATATCCCCAACACTAGTGTTTCATTCCATTGCAAATCCACGAAACCTTCTGCCGGAAGACTGGTTGGGCCCAACATTATTTTCTTAAACATTCGAAGCATATACACTGCTCCAAGTATGATCGTCAAACCCGCGAAAACCGAGAGCCACGTATTGTATTCGTAGACACCATATAGAAGAAGAAATTCACCAATAAATCCATTCGTCAAAGGAAGCGCCACACTACCAAGCACTATGATCATGAACATCGTCGTAAACAATGGAGCTTTATTCCTGATCCCACCCAATCCATACACATCTTCACTGCCGGTCCTGTTAAAAATAATATCAGCGCAAAAGAAAAGACCGACGACATTGATGCCATGTGCCAGCATCTGTACTACACTACCCTGGAGTCCCTGGATATTGAAAGCAAAAATCCCTGCAGAAATTAAACCGACATGCGCGAGAGATGAATACGCGAGTAAATTTTTGAGATTCTTCTGCCTGATGGCGATAATGGAGCCGTATACAATTCCAATCACACACAATGTAATGGCTAGTGGTCCCCATTTAGCAACTCCTAGTGGAAGTACAGGGATCAGCCAGCGGATAAGACTATAAATACCCATCTTCAGCATGATACCCGACAGAAGCATGGTGCCTTGAGTCGGTGCTTCACGATATGTATCGGCCTGCCAGGTGTGGAAAGGAACGATCGGTATCTTGATAGCGAAAGCAAGAAAAAACATCCAGAACAGCCAGCTTTGATTTTTAGCGGACACAATATTTTGATAGAGGTCACGGATGTCGAAAGTATGAGCGGGATTATACCAATACAACATGATGAATCCAAACAGCATAAACAAACTTCCGGCAAGTGTATATATGAAAAACTTCAACGTCACAGAAACCCTGTTAGGTCCACCCCATCCGAGTGCAATAAAATAAATCGGAATCAATGCGAGCTCCCAGAAAATATAATAGAGCAATCCATCCATCGCCATGAACACACCAAGCAGAGCAAATTGCATCGCCAGGATCAGAGAGAAATAACTTTTTGCTTTTGGTATCATCCTGTTGAAGGCGGAAAGGATGATGATGGGGATTAAGAAATTGGTCAATAAGATCATCAGCAGACTCAGGCCATCTACAGCAAGATGGAAATTGATCTTAGGATACAGGATCCATGACTTGAATATGAAAAAAGCCTCAGGCCCCTGATGCTGAAAAAGGAAAACTGCGTAAGCTGTGAAAACCAATTCAACGAAAGCAAAACCCAATGCCAGTCTGGCAGCGAGATGATGGCCCGCCAGGAAGACGAACAATGCTGCAACTAACGGAAAAAATAAGAGGAGTAATGTTATCATCAAATCAGTAATCGAATTATAAATAATACCACCATACTCAATACCATGGCAAATACATAGAAACCTGTATTTCCTGTTTGCAGCAGACGCAACTTCCTGCCACCAAAATCCACCAGCCAACCTGCGCCATTCACAAAGCGGT
>JBDUDG010000454.1:0-2557 GCA_040003045.1 Saprospiraceae bacterium
TTTTATTTTAAATGTTTTCAGCTAATTCTTTCAATGAAGAAAACGCAAGATCCACATCCGGATGTGAATTGAAATCGCCGCTTTGTGAGGAAGGGATCATGACTGTAAAAGCTCCGATATTCCTTCCCAATTGCATGTCACTCATTTTATCACCTGCCATGATAGATTTTGCAAAGAGGATGTCCGGAAACATATTGGCTGCTTCTAATGCCAACCCGGGGTTAGGCTTACGATCATGATATTTAGGATCATCTACCGGACAATAATAAACAGCATCAATCCTTCCCCCCGCTTCCCCAATCTCATTCAGCATATGTTGATGAATTTCTGCTAATGCCTTTTCATCCATCAGCCCCTTACCAATACCACGTTGATTCGTGAGGACTATTATTCTTCCAAAAACTTTGCTCAGTTTTACGAGTGCTTCTTTCGCTCCAATTATAAAAATAAATTCACCGGGATTTAATACATAACTATCATTCTTATTTACATTGATCACGCCGTCTCGATCCAGGAAAAGAGTCCAACTATTGTCAACTTCATTCAATTTCAATGCAGGCTGCTTCAATTCCGTTTGAGCCTTTGTATAATCAACCGGTACACCTATATCAACGAAATAATGATCCTGTTCCAATCCAAAGAAGAGTTGCGCTTCAACTTCTTTCGCCAGGTAATCTTTTTCAAATGAAAACACTTTTGGAAATGATTTTTTCAGGAACCTGACTTTATTGAGCAGATAAACACCTCCATTGATATTTCCATTTTCTATAAATTTTTTTTCTGTAAATTTTTTGATCAGTCCATTCTCTTCTGTTTCAACAACGCCATATCGCTCAAATTGGCGCATGGGTTTTAGTGCAAGCGTACATTCCGCTTGTTCTTCAATATGTTTCTTCCTCAGTAAATGTAATTCTACATTGAAAAGGGTATCCCCATTAACAATCAGGACATCTCTTTGAGTAGATACCTTCAAAGCAAATCGAATAGCCCCTCCTGTTCCCAATGGCTGTACTTCACGAACACAGATGTAATTCAGATAAGGATATTCATCGCGCAGAAATGATTCTACCACTTCATGCTTATGCCCAAGGGAGAATATAAATCGTTCAATGCCCTGTGACAAAAGATACCGGATGACATAAGTCAGAAACGGATGTCCGGCAACTGGTGCCATTGTCTTTGGAAGGTCAGGAACTGCCTCTTTCAACCGCGTGCCCAATCCCCCGGATAGTATGATGACTTCTTTAATCAAAGTATTCCGCTTCAACTAGTTCACAAATAATATGTCCCAGCATGATGTGGCTCTCCTGGATACGAGGAGTATCGCTGGAAGGTACGTTGATCAGAATATCACTATTTTCTTTCATCTTACCACCACTTTCACCTGTGAAGGCGATGTTGATCATTCCTTTTTTCTTTCCTTGTTTAAAGGCTTCAATGATATTATTTGAATTACCTGATGTAGACAATCCTACGAGGACATCACCTTCCTGACCTATCCCCTCAATCATCCTGGAATACACCGCATCATATCCATAATCATTTGCTACAGCTGTCAGGTAAGATGTATTGCAATGGAGTGCCTCAGCCGGAAGAGCAAGTCTGTCTTTATAAAACCTCCCTGAAAACTCCGCCGCTAAATGTTGTGCATCGGACGCACTACCACCATTACCGCAAAAATAAACACGATGACCTTCCCGGAATGCGCTCACTAATACTGCCACACATCCCTTCACTGCAATTAACAATTTCTCATCTTCTAGAACTTTGTGCTTAACAGCAATGGAATCGGATATTATTTGCCTGATTTTTTGATCCATAAGGTCCAAAATTAACCCAAATAAATTACCAGCCGCGAACCCACTCTGACCTTCGTGTGTCTCCGACCGCGAACCCACAGAACCCACACAGACCATCGCGTGTCTCCGACCGCGAAAATGGTAGACTTTCCCAGTTCGCGGTAGGAGACACGGGAACGTCAAGTGCAAATTTGTTTCACTTTTAGGGACAATAGAATTCGAAGAATTTAAGAGTGTCAGAGACCGGCGAATGTCATAGAAAAGTTCCCCCTTGGGGGAACAGGATTCGAAGAATCCAAGGGGGCATTAAATCGTCCAGGTAGACAATCCATGCTCTACAAACTGATAGCCCCTGTGCTTTCCTCCAAATTTTTCCAGGTCTTTGATTACTCCATACTTTGTATTACCAGGGCAATAGAAAACCATGAATCCACCTCCACCTGCGCCTGAGATTTTTCCGCCGGTGGCTCCTGCCTTCATTGCTGTTTCATAGATGTCTTCAATGAAATTATTACTGATCCCACTAGCCATTTTTCTTTTTTGGTAAAATCCAAAATCAAGGATCTCCCCTATCGCATTTAGCTTGCCGGTGAGCAGTGCTTCTTTCATCATCTGGGATTGTTGCTTCAGTTGATGCATAGCCTCGATGGCATCATGATCTTTATTGATGACGTTTCCTGCCTGCTGCTCAATGATCCTGGAGGACTCCCTGCTTGTTTCTGTAAAATATAAAAGGAGATTGTGTTGCAATTCGAATA
>JBDUDG010000122.1:0-8532 GCA_040003045.1 Saprospiraceae bacterium
CTCAAATCATAGGGGATGATTTTGTAGAACAAAATGAAGCTGCAGTTCTAAAAGTTCCCAGTAGCATAGTGCATGAAGAATTTAATTATCTGATAAATCCCAATCATCGTGACGCCAAAAGAATTATCGTCAGGAGTACGTCACCGATGGTTTTTGATTCCAGATTCGGTGTTCAGAGATAATATTCTGGTAACTAAAGATTAAGGTAAGAAGCCACTATCACACAATCCTTGCCGGCTCGAACCAAAGGATTAATAATTGGTAAGAGAAAAAAGGCGACTATTCCCAAATCTTAAAATCAATCACTGATATTTCTATTAAAATTGGAAAAGTCAATGCCACTACTTAATTAGATCGAGTCATTTGGTGAATTATTACAGTACAAAAGTCGAATAATGACTAAAGTTGATAGAATTGAATATTATGTAACGAATGGGCAGAAAGAATTCTCAAGAATAAACGAGATCCTAAATCCGGACTAGACTCTGGCATTTCATTTATCTAATCACCGTCACATCCCCCGTAAATCGCTCACTATAAGTTTGATCATTCAGTTTATAACTCACTACGATGTTATAAACATAAACGCCGGGCAAGGTCAGCATGTCTTTAAATCTTCCATCCCAGGTGAATGGAATTGCTGTTGAAGTAAAAACCTGATTTCCCCAACGGTCATATATGACGCCATTCATAGAGATGATTTCAACTTCGTGACCTACCGAGATACTAAAGATATCATTGACTAGATCGCCGTTGGGTGAAAAAATATCCGGGATATAAAAATCGGTCGAGCAACTGGTACTCGGCTCCACATGCACTACATATTCTTCTTCTTTGCATTTGGTATTGACAGTCACGGAATAAATACCCGGGATGGTGACTGAAATCATAGGCATGACCGATCCTGTATTCCAAATATAGTCAGCTGCAATTGGCTGAAGGACATCCAGCACAATCGTATGACCCGGACAGATGACAAATGAATCTGCCGTGGGTAAGACAAGGCTTTGATCATCAAAAGCAACATCAACCTCATCATGTGTATTGCCACAATCATTACTAAGTGTTAAGGCATACACTCCACTTTGCGAAACTTCGATAGAGGGAGATGTACTACCATCTTGCCAGTGGATATCAGCAGTGGTGACAGGTGATTTTAGCGTGAGTGTCTCACCAGGACACAACACAGTGTCCGGACCTAAATTAATAAAGGGAGGTGTCTGAAGCCAACCCCCGATCACAATCGTATCTATATCCATTCCACACCTGTTAGTCTCAGTGAGTGAATACGTGCCAGGTTGAGTGACAAGCAATGACGAAAGCGTTGATCCGTCCTGCCAGATTGTATTGATTGTTGGGTCATCAGAAGCAGAGAGTAGCAAAGTACTTCCTGTGCATAGACTTGTATCATTTCCGATAGCTGCAACCGGAGGCCCACCATGAATATCAACCTGAACCGTATCGATATCTATCCCACATGAATTGGATACCTGAAGTACATAAGTGCCTGATGCAGATGCAATATTTGTAGCGCCGGTAGTACCATCCTGCCAGAGATAATTAACACCTGTGATATTCGAAGTGAGCGTCACAGTTTCACCTTCACAAGCGACAATATCCGGACCAAGATTTACGTCCGGTCCGAGTGTGCTTGAATAAATAGTAAGTGTATCAGATGATGTACCACATGCATTTGAAATCGTCAACATCACCGTCTGATCCTGATCCACCAGATAGAAGGTGTCAATCGATCCATCTTGCCATAGATAATCCACTCCTTGTATTCCAGGTGTAAGTGTTACGTGTTCACCAAGGCAAAGTGGAAGATCCGGACCCAAATCTAATGCAGGACTTCCATCTAAATAAATGAGATGAAAGGTATCCGTCGACACTCCGCAGACATTTGAAATCGATGCAAAGTAAATACCTGCCTGATGCAGCATCAATGTTTGATCCGAAGTTCCGTCATTCCACATGATATCTACATTGGGGTAGGGTATGGATAGTGTGAGGATTTCACCAGGACAAAGTGATGTATCTGCTCCGAGATCCAATCCAGGAATGGCATCATACAAACCAATCAGAATCGTGTCTAGCGCTACACCACAAGCATTGCTCACCATGACTTCAACGGGACCGGCATTGGTCACGAGGTATGTTGCAGATGTAGAACCATCGGACCAATGCCATGTATTTACATTCGCAGATGCAGGATTCAATGTCAGCATTGTCCCCGGACAAATCATTGTATCCGGACCAAATGAAACCGTTGGCATAGGTCCGCCATCGATGACGTGAACAGTATGCATATCGCCACCACAAGCGTTGCTCACTGAAAGACTATAATCGCCCGGATCTGACACAGCGAGGGTAGCAAGTTGCGACCCATCATTCCATAAATAAGTTACGCCTGTCACCTCAGGATCCAACGTATCAATGAGGCCCTGACATAATGTAATCTGATCCGGCAATGAAATCACAGGAGGCTGGTTTTCCTGTGTGACGATGACTGTATCGGAATAGCTCGAACAAACATTTGACACTGTCACCGAATATGTTCCTGCGGCATTCACGAGAAGTGTATCTGCAGTGCTAAGATCAGACCATAAATAATTTGCAGTCTGTTTGACTGCATGAAGTACGACTTGATCTCCCGGACATAATCCGACATCAGGACCAAGATCAGGGGCAAAGAGCACATCCTGATAGTCGACCACCACGGTGTCGATGGTCATGCCGCAAACATTCACAATCGTCAAAGCGTAAGACCCCGGTGTAGTGATGATGAGTGTATCATTGGTTGAACCGTCCTGCCAGGTATAATTTCCAATGATGCCTGAAACATCAAGCGTCAGGGTATCATCCGGACAGGCATATAAAGTATCACCGAGATTAAAAACCGGCATTGTGAGCGCCTGAACGAACACTGAATCAGCAGTCTTTCCGCAGATATCTGTCATGGTGACGCTGTAGAGTCCGGAGCTGATGATGTGATATTGAGGATTGGTAGAGCCATCCTGCCATACATAAGTTCCGAGAGCAGGATCAAGATTAAAATCCAGTGATTGACCATTGCATAAGAGGGCATGATCCGGGCCTAGATTAACAATTCCGGGCGTGGCTTCAGTTACTTCAAAGTGGGCTGATTGCTCGCCGCACATATTTGTAATTGTGAGCTCATATTCGCCTGCGGAGGTTACAATAAATGAATTGGAAGTACTATTGTTTTGCCAATGAAAGTCGCCAAGATCAGAATCGAAATAAATTTCATATTCCTGCCCGATACACAAAATAGTATCTGCACCGAGAGAGAACGGGGCGGGTGGTTCAAGGACATTTACATAAATATGGTCGGACGTCAGATCGCAGCCATCATCGAGGGTGACTGTGTATGTACCGGTGGAAGTGATTTCATAATCAGGATTTGTCGAACCATCATTCCATATGTAATTACCAAGACCAGGATCCAGTGAAATGGAAACCGATTGACCTGCACAAACGGTTATATTGGGATCGAGATTGACAGGCGGTGCATTTGTGATCAGTACTTCAACAGAGTCTACGCCGGCTTCACAGCCATCATAAATGGTGAGCACATAGGTGCCTGAAGTGGTGACAGTGAGATCAGGATCTGTAGAACCTGTATTCCAAAGATAGCTGACCCCTGTGATGCCGGAATGAATGGTATAGTCATAACATGCACTGACCGGTCCATCCACAAGGTCGAGATCCAGACCACCGGGTTGAATTTCGCTGACATAAACATCATCAAGGTAGTAGTATGTTAAGGTAGAAATGGAATACGTACAAAGCGGATCGAATGGGGTATTTGCATTCGAATGAAAATTTCCGATAGTTATAAAATTTTCTCCACCCTGAGCGATAAAACATCCCTCGATGAGCATCCATTGAGCTGTATCGCTTAGGAATGTTCCGTTATGTTCGACTTGTGGAATGTCGTTGACCAGGGGAGCAAAATTACCAAATTCAAATTGTGGTGGATCGATCGAAAAATAAGCGCCGATTTGTTTGATTCCGCATACGTCATTGGCCAGACTGACATAAAAGCTGGCATAATAAGCTTTACCTCCGATCAACGGGTGGACGAGTGGTTCGGTCAGATACTCCCTGTAATCAGCAAGGAAAAATGCTTTAAGAACTAAACCTGCGTAACCATTTCCTGAATGAGGCTGCTGCCATCCCTGATCATTCTGAGGAACACCTACATTGCTGGGGTTGGAGCACACATTGAAGTAATCCGGCGAGGACCAGACAGGTGAAAACCACGGAAAACCAGGATAGACAGGAGGAGGAGGTACCAGGTAGTCAGTCGGGCAGGATGTATGATATTCAAAATCAGGATTCTGGGCCAGGTTTTGAGCATTGGCAGATAGTGTGATGTAAAGCCAAAACACACTGCACATCGTAAGTCGAAGAAGACAATATTTACGACGGAGGGATGTCATGCATAGATGGCTGTCATTGTCTACGAATTTGGTTAAGATTAACTTTAGGGGGGAAATACATCAGATTCAAAAATAGAGAAATAATTGAAGACTAGCGGACACGGACTATCTGTTTCTTGATTCTTTTCTGTCTATATTGCAATTCCCTATCAAAAATCAAAAATCTAATCTCCAAAATCCTGTATCATGATGAAAATAGTAATGATATTTAGTATTACCCTTGCTGCAGTGACTTCGTCCTTCAGCCAATCGATGAATTCAAAAAATGCAAAAGTTGAAGCTCAGATTATTGCTTTAGAACAGGCAGCCTGGCTGGCATGGAAAAATAATGATGCGTCCTGGGTCCAGATGAATTCAGCAGAAGAATTTCTTTCCGTCAATGCGGAAGGTGTCAATAACAAGGCTGAAGTCCTGGCATCGATACCAAAGGACTGTAAAGTGAAAAGTTTTTCAATAAGCGATTTTACATTTGCAATGCCAGCTAAAAACATAGCGCAATTAACTTACATAGCTCTTGAAAATGGAATGTGTGACGGTGAGAAAATCCCTTCGAAAGTTAGGGTAGGGGTTACGTACGTTAAACAACACGGCAAATGGCACGAAGCCTTTTATGTTGAATCCACAATAGAGAAATAAAATTTCTATTATCAATGGCTGATGTGTCCCACAGGAAAATGAGAAATTATCGCTCTGGCTTTTCGATATTCAGGGTCATTTGATACAGACATTCTATCAAAATCAGTTTCGTGAAGCAGGTCAAAAACATGGATAAACTCTTTATCAATTCTTCATTACCCGACGCCCCGTATTTTTTAGAACTGAATAATGGGAAAGGTAGAATGACAGTACAGGTTGTATAGTTTAATGATTAATCATTTAGCACACATAATCAATTGCATTAAGGATTTCGATCACTCTTCAGAAGTTCAGCCCCTGGAACTGGAAAGATTTTTGTTATTCTGATGTTACCGAACTTGAGACCTTCTGGGGCTACCTTGTAACCTTCATAAACCCTATAATCATTATAAATTTTATAACCATTCCCATTGATAATTAACCATTAACCATAAATAATTAAGCATTATTAATTAACCATTATTGCAGTTTGAACTACACAATGGACAAACCATAACAAATCGCTAATAAAAAGTCTTTGTCTATCAATTCTATTTTAACCAGTGAATTTGAAGAGAGTTTCAGAAAACAATTTAAAATATAGCAAGGCATTTGGGAAAACGGAAGTGGAACATTTGGACTATTGATTTTAATGAAAAGCTGGACAGAATTTGATGAGGAAAACCTCGAAAAAATTATATTACGATTTGCTGAAAAATTTATAGATATTGTAAACTTAATTGATCAGACCTAAGGAAGGTTTGAGAATTAAAATGGAATACATGCGAATCATATCCCTTTAGTTCATGATACAAATGTGCGGCTATCGAATGAACAGAGAAGGTGACATTCTGTGTGACCCGACTATCAGAAATACCAAAAGATGGCTAATTATCTGAAATCAACCATGTAACTTCTATATTAAACATGCAAAAAATGATTACCGGATTTATAAGATCTACATTATTATTATCTATTGTGATGATCGGTATGAACTTCATTGGCATTGAAGCGAATGCGCAATGCTGTTATCACAAACTGAACATGCATGACAGCTATGGTGATGGTTGGAATGGGGGATATCTGTCTGTATATCTGAACGGAGCATTCATGGGCAATCACAGTGCTACAGGTTTTGGAATGGTAGATTCTATCCTTGTGTGCAATGGAGATTCCCTGAGACTTTCGTATACGGCAGGTACTTACGAAAATGAAAACTCATATCAACTCTTTGATGCCGTTTGGAATCCTCTTTTTGCTGATGGGCCAACTCCTGATACTGGAAATGTATTCAGTATAACTGGAAATTGTAATTCGGTTACAATGCCCGGCAGCTATCCATGTACTGCTATTCCAATTGATCCCGGTCAATGCATAGTTGCCACTAATGAAGGCTTTCCAAACACAGCTGTCAATCCAGGTTGTGCTAATTCCCAAAGTCCGGATGTTTGGTTTCAGGTAATTGTACCTCCTTCAGGTGGTCTGACTATAGCCACCGACAGTGGAAGTATAAAAGATACAGGACTTGCAGCATGGAGCGGCAGCTCTTGTACGGATCTACACAATCTGGGTTGTGATGATGATGGTGGTCCAGGAGTGTTCTCTTTCCTTTTACTTAGCGATCTGACACCAGGACAAACTATATATATTCAGGTATTTGGATACGGAAACAGCATCGGAACATTTCATTTGTGTGTGAACGCATTGCCTCTGGTGCCCTTCGTAAGTAGTGAGCTTCCAATTGTAATGATTAACACACTCAATCAAACCATTATAGAGGGAACTAAAATAGATGGCCTGATGGATATTAAGTACAATGGACTAGGCCATATCACGTATGTTTCCGATACCTCCAATGTTTACAGTGGCAATATAGGTATAGAGATTCGTGGAGCAACTTCTGCCAGTTATCCTCAGCATCCGTATGGAATAGAAACACGCACCGCAACAGGTGCTAATCATAATGTTTCGCTCCTTGGCATGCCTGCCGAAAATGATTGGGTACTTATCTCCAATTATAATGACCGTTCACTGGTGCGAAATACACTGGCATACCATCTCTATGGCGCTATGGGTGATTATAGCCCGCGTGTAACCTTGTGTGAAGTGTTGCTTGATAGTGTTTATCAGGGTATTTATGTTTTTGGTGAGAAAATTAAGCGCGACAACAACCGCGTTCACATAGCCAAACTCACTCCTGCGGATACTACAGGTGATAAACTTACCGGTGGATACATTCTTCAACAAAACTATTGGGATGCAACGAACAGTTTTCAATCCAACTATTCGCCCATTGATCATCCTGGTTTTGACGTTCATTTTATATATGATTCGCCTGGTCCTGATGCTCTGCTTCCAATACAGAAGACGTATATAGCTTCCTACATTGACAGCCTGGAAGAGGCACTCTACGGTGCCAATTTTGCTGACCCTGTGACCGGCTACAGAAAATATCTTGATGTAAAATCATTTATTGATTATTTTCTGATGAATGAATTATCCAGAAATCCCGATGGATTTAAGAAGAGTGTCTTTTTTCATAAAGACAAATACTCAAATGGCGGTAAACTAAAAGCAGGACCTATTTGGGATTTTGACTGGGCGTGGAAAAATATTGATGGCTGTTCCATTTTTAAAGTGACGGACGGTTCCGGGTGGGCGCATCATGTCAATGATTGTTTAACCGATAATTATTCTACAGGATGGTACATCCGACTCCTGCAGGACAGCACGTTCAGTAACGAACTTCGGTGTACATATGAAAACTATCGGCAGAGTATTTTAGATACTGCATACATTTTTTCATATATAGATAGTGTTCGAGCTCTGGTGCTGAATGCACAGGCAAGGCATTTTGCACGTTGGCCGATTCTTGGTTTGAGTGGACCTACACCGGAAACGGAACCCATTGCAACAACCTACAACGGGGAACTTGACACGCTTAAAGCCTGGATAAATTTACGGTTACAATGGCTTGACGCTAACATGCCTGGTTTATGTATACCAACCTCTATTGATGAAAATTCAACCTCTTTTTCTTTCAAGTGCTATCCTAATCCTACAGACGATGAATTAACTATTTCGTTTGATAATACATTAAACAATCAACCATACCGTCTATACGATTGCACTGGCAGGCTCGTTAAATCTGGAATACTGGTAAGTAATAATACTGTGGTTAATACATCAGATTTACCAGCGGGCATCTATTTTATTATTGCTTTTGATCAATACAATCAATATTCCCAAAAAATAATAAAACAATAGCTCTTCACATAACAGTACCTGCTCAAAAGTGTCGGCAAAGGAATTAAATCAAGCTTTGGAGTTTTTCAAAGCTTTGATGAACTTTCGAATTGTAAGCTCGCGTTGTTGTGGTTACCCAATACTGGCGGCGAAGGCTATGCTAATTTCAATCGATATTACTTTGCTCAAAAAAATAAAAAAGGTG
>JBDUDG010000123.1:0-8422 GCA_040003045.1 Saprospiraceae bacterium
AAATGAAATTGCCCGGCAAACGTGTATCTGACGGGCAATTTCTTAAATCTCTTTTCTAAGATCCTAGTAGAAAGTATACCGGTTGTCCTTGATGGTGGCTTTTTCCTTCAGCACCTCCATCAGCCGGGTATCCACGCTTCCACGTGCTACCATCAAGGATTGATTTCTTACAGAACTCAGGTCACTGGTATTATTTGGTGCAGCCATATTGATCACCTGGGCCACAAAAGTGCCTGATTGACCTGGAATAGGCTTTGACGTCTCACCGACCTTCATGACCGATACCTTTCCTATCAACGCAGTCTCACCACCGATGCCATCAAGATAGCTCATGTTGAAATTGACATTCTTGAATGTATCAATAGGTACATGGAACTGATCCGCAACAGCCTGGAGATCCGGATTGGTGATCTTCGAAGCGATGAGTTCAGCTTGTTTTTTATCAAGGACTTTTTGTTTGAATTTCTCTTTTACTTCAGCAAGTGTGTAGTTACCTTTTTTCATGATTGTCTTTAAACCTGGTACTACATAATGCGAATTGTAAAATAAAGTAGGTTCATCATACACAAAAACTTCCGGGGAAACTGATCCTAATTTTGTATCCGGATTAAATGCCCAGCGAACAACATCTCTTGATGTACCTCCATTGCCAAGTGTTGAAAACTGGAAAGCATTTGTTGTTAAGCCTTCTGCTGTTTCAACGCTCAATTCAGGTTTAGCATCTACTGCTTTGTGCAACGCATCAACAGTTCTGTTCTGACCGCTGAATTCTATTGCGTTATCATATACAGTCGCCTGAGTTGCTTCTGATGGAACGATTGGTTCTATAAGGTAGGCCAATTTCACTCCTTCAGTATTCTTGATAAATTTCCGGCCTGTAATTTCGATCAGGTGAACACCAAACTGAGAAGTCACCACTTGTAGTACACCTTGTTTTCCGGTATAGAATAATGCATCATTGAATGGTTTCACCATTCTGCCGTTGGCGGAATAACCCAGGTCACCACCTTTAGAATTACTACCATCCTGGCTCACCCGCATCGCAAGTGAATCGAATCTTTCCTTACCGCTTTCGATCAATATTTTGAGACTATCGATCGTTTTACGTGCTGACGCTATCTCAGTTGCATTTTCAGCTCTGATAAGGATGTGGCGTGCCTGAACAGAGTCAGGAAGAATTTTCCTGTCCAGGATTTTCACCGCTTTCATGTCTACACCATCTATGTATGGTCCATATACAGTACCGACAGGCAATTTAAAAACAGTGTCAGCGATAGCATCAGGCAGATCAGCTTTTTTAAAATAGACGATATCAATCGATCCATAATTATTCTCCACGAATGAAGAATCATTTTTTGCTTCTTTAAATAGCTCAACGCGATCTGTAATAGTCTTACGTACAGTGGCTGAATCTTCAACAGTAGGAATGACATTAAATACTACAAAGTCCACGGTTCTGAATTCTTCCTTTTTCTTCATCAGGCCTTCATTCTCCTTCATGAAATTTTTGAAGTCTTCATCAGTCAACTTGATATCACTGGTTGCAGTAGTGTCAAGGGGAATTTTAACGTATTTAAAATCCAGGATTGTGCCTTGTTCAGCCTGCAATTGTTGTGCAAGCCATGTCGGCGTATACATTCCTTTCTTGACGATATTGGTGAGTTTGCGTTGGATCCTTTCTTTCTTTATCTCAGTAACCTGGTAATTCCAGTACTCCTCAAGCTGTGGTTGCAGTTTGCCGGTACCAAGGTTGGCTTTGATCTGATCTAAATTTTTATGATCCATCTGACCTGTATTAGGGTCACGGAAATTGCGCTGAATGATAGGGCTAAGATGATTGGTACCGAACTCAAGATCCTCAAGTTCTTCATTGCCAACATTTAGACCGATATCTTCTGCTTCATCGCGGAGGAGACGTTCTTCTACCATAAAATTCCAGATGTAATTACGCTGTCCATAAACATCACCTGTTGAATTGGGATAAAGGATCCTTTCTGCGTGTTGGAAGTCAGGCCATTCAATTTTTTGACCATTGACAGAACCTACTGTATACTGGCTGCCACTGCCTTTGGAAGCTTTGCTGACCATGTCCATCACTACGAATCCACCCATCCCTAAAGCGATCAGGATGATGAGTAACCAACTTTTCTTGCGAATCTCACTAATTAAAGCCATAATAAATAAATATATATACCTTATTGTTTATCAATACACTACACAAATTATTGGAGATGTTTTTCGGGAGATCTGATGGACCCTTTCCAAAAAAGCCCTGCAAAAGTACTTTGTTTAGGATGGATTATCAAATGTGGGTAAAAATGGAGGATGCCGGATGCTAGAAGTTGGATGCTAGATGTTAGATGCTGTGACGCTGGATGCTGGACGCTGGATGCTAGATGTTAGATGCTGTGACGCTGGATGCTGGACGCTGGATGCTCTAAGGTTTAAGCAATAAGCACTGTACACTTCGCAATACACAATACGCATTTTGCAGCTTGCATTTCGCAATACGTAATACGCACTAAGCTTTAAGCCCCAGAGGGGCTAGAGATCGGTAATACGAAGTGCTACAAGGCCTCTTCTTGCCCCAGAGGGGCAAAACAAAAGGTGCGACCTACATCTCGCGTCTAGCGTCTAAAATCTAGCATCTAAAGTCTAGCATATAGCATCTAAAGTCTCACACCATAACCCTTATCTTTCCCCGCTGAACCAATCCGATTACCTAACACTACCATGCAGTCCAGATCAAACCGTAAAGCAGCCATAGGATTCATTTTTGTCACCTTACTCATCGACGTTATCGGGTGGGGGATCATCATTCCGGTCATGCCCAATCTGCTCAAGCAAATCGAGCACATTGATACAGGGCATGCATCGAGTCTCAATGGTTGGCTCTTGTTTGCATTTTCCATCACACAGTTCATGTTTGCCCCGATCATCGGCAATCTCAGTGATAAATATGGAAGACGGCCTATCCTGCTGATGTCGTTGTTTGGATTCGCATGTGATTATGTATTGCTCAGCTGGGCACCTACGATTGAGTGGATATTTCTGGGCCGCGTCCTGGCCGGTATCACAGGAGCGAGTTTTACAACAGCGGCCGCATACATCGCAGATATCAGTGATGAGAAAAACCGTGCGCAGAATTTTGGAATGATTGGTGCCGCATTTGGAATGGGTTTTATAATCGGGCCGGTGATTGGCGGATTATTGGGTGGTCTTGGTCCACGTGTTCCGTTTATAGCCGCAGCGATATTGTGTTTTCTCAATTTTATGTGGGGATATTTTATTCTTCCTGAATCGCTGAGCCCTGATCATCGTCGCGAGTTTAACTGGAAGAGGGCTAATCCTGTCGGGTCATTATTGCATCTTCGAAAATATCCGGATATCGGGTATCTGCTCATCGCTACGTTTCTGGTTTATTTTGCCGCGCATGCAATTCAGAGTAACTGGTCTTTTTATACGATCGAACGATTTCACTGGACGCCGGGTATGATAGGTATTTCACTTGCTGTGGTGGGTGCGCTGGTTGGAACCGTTCAGGGAGTACTGACGAGGTATATCAATCCATGGCTGGGTAATCACCGTAGCATTTACATTGGGTTGATCCTGTATGCTATCGGAATGTTTTTGTTTGGAATCGCTACACACGGCTGGATGATGCTGGCATTTCTTGTACCCTATTGTCTTGGAGGCATTGCGGGTCCTGCATTACAGGCGACCATCACAAGCCAGGTTGATGTGCGGGAGCAGGGAGAGCTGCAGGGTGCATTGACGAGCTTAATGAGTGCAACAGCCATCATCGGTCCGCCTGTCATGACTAATTTATTTGCCTGGGGCATCCGTCCCGAGAATCCGATCTATCTTCCCGGGGCGCCTTTTTTTCTTGGAACAATATTATTGGTTCTGAGCGCCATCTTTGCATATATATCTTTTAAGAAACATCATTCAAAGACGGACACAACTTAAATAAATCTTACTTCAAGCACTGCTGTAGTTCAACCCAACTAATCATAACAATCTCTTTCAATTGCATTCACTTCGTATGATATTGATAAAAATAGGTACATTTTTTTTCAATCTTTATTTGCTTTTTACAAATTAATTAGTATTAAATTAGCTTAAGAAATGAAAGTAAGATTTGAAAGTTAAAATTGCTACACCTGCAGGGGGTGGTAATTGGAGATATATTGGACATGGTGGTCAGACTACCAGATTTGAATTTCTCAATGATCCAAAAGTTTGGGGGGAGATTTACATATAAACAGAGTGGATCCGGACCATATAAGAGAAAGAGACCTGATAATTCTGCTTCCGTGCGAATATTTAAGAGCACCTTTAATCATGATGATTGCGCTGATGGGGAAGACACTTTCGATAGCAGTAACAAATACAGAGATAACAGAGTGAGGTAATTGATAAAGCTCATAGACAATTTTCTACGCAGGATGAACTTTCTGATGAACCACTACTTGACTTTAAGGAGTTTATTACTTCCAATTCAATTCCAAATAGTACTCGTTCGAATATAGAACTCCATCCTAATTAGTTAAACTAAACTTTCCCTAGGTAGTGGTGAAATATCAGCATTTCCTAGGGAAATTTATGAATATGAAAATAATAATAGTTATTCTCACACTTTTATTCAATAGTATTTGCGTTGCTCAAAAAAGTCTTTGGGAATTCAGTGGTGGATGGGGAGTTTCCGGGGTTAATCAAATTATTAGAAATAATGTTACCCTTGAAAAACATTATAAATTTAACAAAAAAAACAATCTTTTAGATAATAAATTTAAGAATAATAATCTTCATTCTGGCTATGCATGTGTCTCAAAATCTCCTTTGCATGGGCTATTAAAAGGATTTAAAGTAAATTTTGATTTAATAATATATGGTTTCGGAAGCGCTTATTTTAAAGAAGAAAAATTTTCAGCCTATCCTCAGAATTTAACAAACGACACTATTAATACTCCTAATTGGATCGCTTCCAAATATACATTGCCCTGTATAGAATTTGGTATTGGAAAAAAAATAAATATTTATCGCAATATGGATATGGAAGTTGGAATTTTTTGTTCATATATGGTTGAGATATCCGGCACAAGTAGAGTTATACTTTATGATTCAGTTTACAGCCATTATAATAAAATAATATATTATTTCTATAGAGATTACCCAAATTACGAATTTGATGATTTTAATTTCGGGTTGCGGTCGTCCATTTCCCTTTTTCCAAGTAAAAAAATACACCCTAACCTCTTATATATCCAGAGCTTAAATGACTTGAGCAGAAAAAATATTCATATTGCCCAACATGCTAATTTATGGTCAATAAATATTGGATTGATATACAATCCAAATAAAAATGTCAATAAAATGACAAAAAAACATAAAAAATGAAGCCTTATATATTAATATGTTCTCTCTTTTTCGTTTCATTCTCATCTATATCAAAATTGAATGGTCAAATAAAATACTCTATATCCGGCAATTTTATTTATTCAATAAAATGGCACAGGGATTCATTTTTCGCTTATTATTTTGACGTTTCAAAAAATTATTCCGGGTCAATACAAGCTGATGCTGTCTATCCAATCGGATCTCTCTTATTCAGAAAAACAGATGGGGATATTTTAAGCATTGGGCTGAGCTCGGAATTTTCTTATCTGCCCTTTTCTGGTTTACATTATGTGGACAATGCCTACCTGGGAAAAATCAATGGCCTTGATCAATGGCTGCATCACTATGATCACGACCGCTATCGGTTCGTATACATGATATCTGGAATCAAAGTCAAATATGAGATTAAAAACGCCGGATTTGTAAGTTTAATCAAAGGATACCCTTTCACCCTTCACCAATCAAGTCAAACTCAGGACCTTTTTATCAATAATAAAACCGGTGCATTCTCATACGGAACATGGGAAACAGGATCTCTTGAACGGGCAAGGAATCCTCATCTTTTTACAGAACTTATGATCGGAATAGAAATGAATGAGCATCAATATTTCATCTTAGGTGTACAATGGTTTGCACGTTCCTCTATTTATCTTATCCATACCCCACGTCATGTAGATAGCCGTGAACAAGCCTTTCGGAATGTCAAAATCGGGTGGCAGCTTTCTTTATAAACCTCAGATGTATTGAAAAAAGAAAGCCTGATTCCTTCTTTTACATTTCTTTTGATACACGAAAATCATGATTCCTCTTCAGGGGTTAGGGGCAAAAGACGTGAAACTATGTTTGTTTTCCCGAAAATGAAAATAAGCATACATCATCAACGAAAAAAACATAATGATGCTGACCAGGTAAGGACCAAAAGAAAATTCGTCTGCCAGTTTAAACCAATCTCCACGGCTACTTACAAGGATCCCAGTAACAAAAATAAATCTGATAATTTCTGCAAGGAATGCGTAAGGTGCTTTATCCAATAGTGATGTAATACTAAATACCGACACCATTAAAAACAAACCATAAATCAATACACCCGGAAAACCTATTGCCGCAAAATTCATAAACAAATACATTGTAAAGACAAGAAGAAGTATTAATTGAATCCAGGAAAACATGATCAAACGTTTTGAAACAAACGTGTCATACTTTGGCATACGGAATACATCATCAATCACTTTGATCGGGTGTTTCAATTTTACATCTTCAGGTCTCCATCCTGTGGGCATAAACCATATGCGCAATTTGTCACGCCAGTTTGATGCATACCATGCGTCCGAAATTATGAGCCAGATATGTTTGAAATTGATGAGAAATGGATTCCATGTTTGAACAGGCCTCTTGACACCATACACTGCGGTCACTTCTTCTAGTTCAGGTTGAAAAGTGCCAAATAGTTTATCCCAGACGATGAAGATCTGACTGAAATTCTTGTCCATGTATTCAGGATTGATCGCATGATGTACGCGGTGATGAGATGGCGTGACAATGATGTATTCCATGATTCCCATTTTATTGATCAATCTGGTATGATACCAGAATTGTGCAAACAATTGGATGGGTGCGATGATGGCTATCACTTCTGTAGGAACACCAATCAATGCTGCAGGAAGAAGAAATAACGATACAAATGAAAACACTTCTGAAATACTCTGTCGCAATGCGCAGGACAAATTGAACTCTTCGCTGCTGTGGTGAATGATGTGCCGGTTCCAGGCAAAATTGATGGTATGTTCGAGCCGGTGTATCCAGTAGCCGGCAAAATCCTTGGCGACAAATGCAATGATGTAGACATACCATACATTGCTGATATGGAACAGGGCTACTTTATTGACAAGCCAGGAATAGCTTACAATGGCTATGGACAGGCCGAGTACATCTTTTACAATATTGGTGATCCCGGATCCCAGGCTTGAGATCATGTCTGCACCACGGTTGATACTAATACCCATCCGCCATGAAATAAATGCTTCAATCCCGATTAGTGCCAGGAAGATTGGGATGGCATAAGTCAGTGCGAGGGCGTAGGCTTCCATTTACGATTTATGATTTACAAAGTACGATTTACAAAGTACGATTTACGATTTACGATGGTTGGTGAGCTGTAGTACAAGGTTGAGTTAAAGCAAGTCGAACCATACGATTTTGGATTTCCGATTTTGGATTTATAATGGTTTTTGTACTGGAGCAATGAAGGCGGGATGTTCGATGAATATAACAATTCTAAATTATCACATTGCCACATTATCACATTTATTTTCAAATTGTCCTGCTTGACATCATTTAAGAGGAAAGATCTCCGTTGCTTCAGATCATCACTCAAACCCTTTCGCACAAGCCTCCAGCATTTTAAAAAACTTCTTACCCTTTGCGCGGATAATTGCATTTTTTAAAAACTTATAAATTGGTACTTCAAGTTTTTTTCCATTCTTGCATGCAGGTGCACATATGCTCCATCGGCTATAATTCCAGGCTTCGGTTCCATTCTTCAGATACTTGACTCTGATCGGGTACAAATGACATGACAGAGGTTTTGGCCAATCTGTCTTTCCTTCTTCAAAGGCCTTTTCAAATGCACATTTTCCAATTCCATTCCCGTCCCAAATGAGATAGGCACAAGGGCCTTTTTTAACCAGAGGTGTTCCTAATAATTCGCCGTCGTCACCATAGTAAGCACTGAATCCATTTTTAGCTACAGTCTTTCTGCTTTCCTCACTTAACAATGGTGAAACCTTATCCCAAATGGATTCGATAATACCAACTTCCTCCTCCAACAGAGGTGCCCCTCCATCGCCTTCCCAGCAGCAGGCTCCATGACAAGCATCGAGGTCACAAACAAATTTTGCTTTAACTATATCATCACTCAGCAAGACATCATCAATAGCAATCATAGGGTAAAGATAACTAACGAATAATGAGTAACGAGTAACGGACAAAGAAGATCGGTTGTAGAGACGTCGATTTATCGCGT
>JBDUDG010000124.1:0-8407 GCA_040003045.1 Saprospiraceae bacterium
TTACTGAAAGAAAGAAAGGAAAAGGGCATGTCTCTCCTTTACGATCAATATTCAGGCAGCCTTTATGGTATCATCAATCGTATTCTTGGTGATGCTCATTTGGCCGAGGATGCTTTACAGCGTACATTTTTGAAGATTTGGGAGAACATAGAAGGTTATGATGTTTCAAAAGCTTCTTTTTTCACCTGGATGAGTGTAGTTGCCCGAAACACTGCTCTGGACCAGAAAAGGCTTAAAACTTTCCAGGCAAAACAGAAAACTATTTCTGTCGATGAGATCGTATATAGACCAGGAGCAAGCATGCCGAACGGGGCTAGTATCGATGCAAAGAAACTACTGGCCAATCTGGACGTTAACAACCGTATTGTTCTGGAATACGCCTACCTGAAAGGTTACACTCAGCAGGAAATTTCAGATGAACTTAATATACCGTTGGGTACCGTCAAAACAAGGTTACGCAAAGCTATATCCGTCCTTCGTGAAGAATTGAAGGATGAAAAGAAATATTTCCTGGACGGACCAGGACTTAAGAGTTTATTGATGCTAACAAAGTGGATTTAGAACAAATCAGGACATCGGGTTTATTGGAGCTGTACGCTATGGATCAGCTTTCACCTGCCGAAAAGGCGGAGGTGGAAGGCTATCTAAAGACGTATCCTGAGCTTCGCAAAGAACTCAGAGGGATTGAAATAACTCTTGAAACCTACGCGGCATCTGCAGCTATCGATAGTCCTTCCGGCGTGAAAGAAAAGATCCTTGTTTCCATTCGTGCTTCGAGCGTAGGAAATAATTCTGTCAGAGCCTCATCCAGTGTTTGGCCTTTGGCAGCAGCATTTCTTGGCCTGGGTTTATTATTGCTGGGATATTTGTATTTCCAAAAAGATAAAGACGTTCAACACCTCGAGCAACAAATAATAGCGGCCAGAGATACATGTCAGAATACAACAAATGAATTGTCAAGACAGCTCAGTTTATTACGCCAGCTCACACAACCGGGAAATAAGATTTTGCCTTTCACGGCCACTGCTGGATTTGCATCTACAGATTTATACTTCCACACGAATAAGCAAACCAAGCGCAATTTTATCCAGGTAAGAAATCTTCCCGCAATTACATCAAATCAGTCTTACGAATTGTGGTCTATTAAAGCTAATCAGCCACCAAAACCACTTGATGTATTTGACAAGCCAGGTGATGGGGTGATTGAAGTAGCTTATGTGGATGACACTGAAGTATATGCCATCACAATCGAACCAAAAGGTGGGAAAAACTCACCAACCATGGAAAACCTGATTGGCACCGTAAGCGTGGCAGGAATTTAATTTCCGATTTTTTTAAAGTAATACAGCTTTAAAAAATCCTTTCTCCCTCTTCCTGTAATTCTACATTATCCTCAAATAAATCCAGTTGAACCGGATCATTACAAAATCTGAAACTGACCCGATGTTCCTGTGTGATGCCATGTTGGGTAATAGCGGATCTGTGTATTTCAGTACCATATCCTTTATTTTGATTCCAGCCATATTGGGGATAGATCTCATGAAGTGACCGCATGTGGGCATCGCGATGTGTTTTTGCCAGGATAGAAGCAGCGGCAATAGATCGGAATTTGCCATCACCTTCTATGATGCATTCATGCTCTATATCCTCAAAAGGATAGAACCTGTTGCCATCGACGATGATAAATTCGGGTCGTAGCGTCAGGGCCCGCAGTGCATTGTGCATCGCTTGTATAGATGCTCTGAGGATATTGATACGATCGATGACTTTTGAATCTATACTCGCTACAGCCCAGGCAATTGCATTTTTTTCAATAAGGACACGATATTCCTCTCTGACCTCGGGCTGAATTTTTTTTGAATCATTTAAACCCGGACATCTGAATCCAGGCGGAAGGATAACAGCGGCAGCATAAACAGGCCCTGCGAGACAACCGCGACCGGCTTCATCACATCCTGCTTCCAGTCTACCTTTCCTTAAATAGGGCTTCAGCTTTGCCATCAGACAAGAATAATATTTTTCAGCGAATTAATTCCAATAGATCAGAGGCTAGGGGAAAAGATGAATTAGGATAAGCTATTTTATGATCAAGGTTAAAAATGGCTAAACAGCCCAAATCGCAAAGCGCTTCTGGGATCAATTTTCTACTTTTGCCCTATGTGCAGTAGAAATATGAATTTTTGTCCTGTTCATAATCCGATGCACTTAAACATATCCTTATCCTAATGCAAGCCGTATCACATCCTTGAGGATGTATTGATATCCCGATCTATGAATAGAGAAAAAAAAGTAGTTGTCATCACCGGATGGTTGGTATTTGCCATTGCCATGGTGGTTTATTTTTTCAGCGCAGAATCCTCTGGAAGTCTTTGGGATTGCGGTGAGTTTGTATTGGGGGCGTATAAATTACAAGTAGTTCATCCGCCGGGAGCACCACTTTTTCTTTTGATTGGAAGGCTTTTTACCTGGGTTGCACACATGCTCTTTGCTGATCCTTCCTATATAGCTTTCTCCGTCAATATCATGTCTGGCATGTGCACTGCGCTTGCAGCCATGTTTGTAGCCTGGATTACGATGACGTTCGCACGCCTCTCCATGGTAGGACGTGATCAGCCAATATCCTTCGAACAAACTTTAGTGACTTGTGGTGCCGGGCTTGTAGCAGGTCTTACCACTGCTTTTTGTACATCCGTATGGTTCAGTGCTGTAGAAGGTGAGGTATACGCCATGTCTACCATGTTCACCACCATGACATTGTGGGCTGCAGTCAAATGGTATGGTATGGAAGACAGCTCTGATTCTGACAGATGGCTGATATTTGCGGTTTACGCTGCCGGGTTATCTATAGGTGTTCACCTGTTGAGCTTATTGGCATTTCCAGCGATTGGTTTGCTTTATTATTTCAAAAAATACAAGGCTTTCAATTACGGAAGATTTTTCCTCGCTGTGCTGCTTGGTACACTGATGATTCCGATCGTACAAAATGTAATTATTGTCGGAATACCTGAGCTTTGGTCGCAGATGGAATACATGATGGTCAATGGATTTGGCCTTCCTGTACAGTCCGGCATTTTTCCAACGACTATTCTTTTAGTAGGTGCAGCATATTTCTCAATACGATGGGCAAGAAAGAAAAATAATGGATTGTTAGAGCGGCTTTTTATTGCACTGACATTGCTTGGTATCAGCTTCTCTACGATCGGAGTAGTCGTCATCAGGGCGAATGCGAATCCACCGATCAACATGAACAATCCGAATGATCCATTCCGTCTTATTCCTTATCTGAACAGGGAGCAATATGGTGAAAGACCATTGCTGAGAGGACCAAATTTTGAAGCAGATCCGATCGATACAAAGAAAGAAGACCGGTATGGATTAGTGAATAACAAGTATGAAGTGGTGGATCAGAAATTATCTTATGTCTACAAGGATGAAGATAAAATGTTCTTCCCCCGGATAAGTCACAATGATGGCAATCGCCCGGAATTGTATCATCGTTGGATGGGCGATCCGAAACGCAAAGCGGATTTCGGGTTCAACATGGAATTCTTTTTCCGATACCAGATCGGCTGGATGTACTGGAGATACTTCATGTGGAATTTTGTCGGTCGTGAAAATGGAGAACAGGGCAATGAACCCTGGAACCCAAGGAATGGACACTGGATATCAGGTATAAATTTCCTGGATAGTGCACGGCTTTTCAATATGTCGAATATGCCTGAATCAATGAAAAATGACCAGGCGCGAAACCGATACTTTTTTATTCCTTTCATTCTTGGACTCATTGGTTTATTCTATCAGTTTGGAAGACAGAAAAAGGATTTTACGGCCTTGCTGGTTTTGTTCTTATTTACAGGCCTGGGCATTATAGTCTATTCGAATGAGCCACCGAATGAGCCGCGGGAACGTGACTATGTACTTGTAGGTTCGTTTATCACATTCTGTATTTGGGTAGGGCTTTCTATTCCATCCATTTATGGAGCACTGAGAGCAAAGTTTTCTACTTCTGGTAATTTGTTGCCTATCCTGGTGACATTATTGGCACTTACAGGACCAGCAATAATGCTGGAGCAAAACTTCAATGATCACAGCAGGAGATTTCATTATGCGTCGAGAGATTATGCAAGTAATTTCCTCGAGTCACTTGATCCGAATGCGATCATGTTTACTTATGGTGATAATGATACCTATCCGCTTTGGTATGCGCAGGAGGTTGAAGGTATCCGGCGTGATGTCAGGATAGTCAATCTTAGTCTTATTGCTGTGGATTGGTATATTGATGGATTGCGGCGAAAGATCAATGATTCAGCGCCGATAAAACTGACTATTCCTTCTGAAAGCTATAGGGGTAGCAAACGTAACCAGGTATTTTTTATTCCTGGCAAAAGTTCTATCGCTGAGATGCCACTGGATCAGGCATTGCAGTTTTTATCCAAAGACAATCCGCAAAGCATACAGGGCACAAAACTGGAAACGTATATGCCATCCAACAATCTGTATATACCGATTGATCGGGCGCGTGCTTTGAGCACTGGTTTGATTCAGCCTACAGACACTTCCGTAGTGGACAAAATCCCGGTTACGGTCAACAAACAATATATTACGAAAGATGAATTGGCGATACTCGATTTGATCATGAGCAATATATATGATCGGCCCATATATTTCTCAGTCACTTGTCAGGAATCAAAACTGATGGGTCTCGAGGACTATACACAGATGGAAGGATTGGGTCTGCGTATCATACCGGTACGATCTCCGAGTCAACAGGAGTTCTACATCTATGGCAGCGGAAGAGTACAAACCGATAAAGTACATGACCGCGTAGTGAATAAATGGAGGTGGGGCAATTTGGATAAGAGGAAGTTATTTGTGGATGGAAGTTATGGTGCCAGTATACAGGCGCAGAAAATGGTCATCTGGAGGTCTGCTGAAGAGATGATGGACGAAGGCAAGAACAAGGAGGCAGTAGATATCACAGATAAATATTTCGAAGGATTTCCTGCGATGAATTTCCCGTATGATGCGAGAATCATGCCCCATATCAATATCTATGTCAGAGCTGGTGAATATGATAAAGCAAAATTCCACATTCGCATACTTGCCAAGGAAATGGTGGAGTATATGGAATTCTTCAATACACTGGATGATGATGACCTGAAATCAGGCTTCAACCTGGATTATCGATTGGCGAACAGTGCTATCGGCGAGATACTCAAAGTATCAAAGAGCATGAAGGATGACGCCTTTGCAAAAGAGATGGAAGACATGGTCGGTAAATATCAAGCTACACCTGCACGACCTGATCAATAATGGAATCTTCTGTTCAGAAAACAAAAATAGCCGTCGGTGCTGACCATGCTGGTTACCGTCTGAAAACGGATATTGTACAATGGCTGGAAAAAAATGGATACGATGTACTTGATTTTGGAACCAATAGTGAAGCTTCCACGGACTATCCGGATCATGTGCATCCCGTAGCAAATGCTGTCGAATCCGGAGAGGCATTTGAGGGAATCATTATTTGCGGCTCCGGCAATGGTGTAGCGATTACAGCTAATAAGCATCAGGGCATCAGGGCTGCACTTTGCTGGACAAATGAAATAGCAGCATTAGCCAGGCAACACAATGATGCCAACATCCTGGCGATTCCTGCGCGTTTTGTATCTGAAGAGCTTGCTTTAAGCATGGTTCATACGTTTTTAGAAACAGCTTTTGAAGGTGGTCGTCATCAGCGACGTGTGGATAAGATCAGCTGTAGTTAAACACTGCGCTTGATGGATGAAAGAATAATTTTTTGGCAGGGAATAAGTATTTAGAATTCTTCATTTGAAAAGGTATGAAAATTATTTCTTTTATCGTATTTCTCATCTTTTCATATTGTGTCCAGGCACAAACTCCTGTTACAATTGCATCACAGTATGCCCATACAATTGAGAGCAATACGTTGAAGCAACATGTATATAAATTGGCATCACCTGAGATGGAGGGAAGAGAGACCGGTACAGAAGGGAATCTGAAAGCTGCGCAATATATCGCAGAGCAATTTGCATCAGATGGCATTCCTCCTATTCCTGGTGATGGTGATTATTTCCAGGATGTGACGTTTTCAAAAATACAATGGAAGGTCAATCAATTAACTGTAAATAAAACGCTGGAAGAGCATCAGAAGGATTATGTATCGCTGCCACAATATTTTCCTGATACGGCTGGCACATTGCAGATCAGATCACTGCTTTTTTTGGGGTATGGCATTGATGATCCTGCATACTCTGACTATAAAGGAAAGGACCTGAAGGGTCAGCATCTCTTGGTTTTCAGCGGTGAGCCGCGTAATAGGGATGGCAATTTCAGAATTACAGGAACGGATAGTGCATCGACATGGTCCACTAATATTCTTCGTAAGATCTCAACAGCCAAAGCCGCCGGTGCTGCATCGATCTGGATCATACAGGATGATTTCAAGGACTTGTTGATTACTGCCAGAAGAAATTTGCTGACTGAAAAAATGTTGATGGGTTCTCAAAAGAGTTTATCGGCACCTTATATTTCTCATGCATTTATTTCTCCCTCATTAGGTGACCGATTGATGGGAAAGCGCAAGAAAAAAATAGTCAAGCTTCGGAATAAGATATCATCGACCGGAAAACCTGGTCAACTTGACATTCCTGTTGACATCACCTGGAATTTCGCTCAACAAGTGAAATCTATGACAGGCCAGAATGTTTTGGGTTTTGTCGAAGGAACTGATCCTGCTTTAAAAGAGCAGATTGTGGTGGTTTCAGCTCATTATGATCACCTGGGAAAGAGAGGCAATGATATTTATTTTGGTGCTGACGACAATGCATCCGGGACTAGTGCGGTGCTTGAGATCGCACAGGCCATGGAACTTGCAAAGGCTAAAGGGGATGGACCCAGAAGAAGTGTATTGTGCATGCTGGTCACAGGTGAAGAGAAAGGATTATTGGGATCGCAATATTATTCGGAACATCCGATTTTCCCTTTAGCAAATACTGTTGCGGATGTGAATATTGATATGATTGGACGCATAGACACATTGCACAAGCAACCGGATTATACATACGTCATTGGATCAGATAGATTGAGCACTGAGCTTCATCAGATCAATGAATCCATGAATGAGGAATACACACATCTCAAGCTGGATTATACATACAATGCTGACACGGATCCCAATCGATTTTACTATAGGTCAGATCATTACAACTTCGCAAAAAATGGAATACCTTCCATTTTCTTTTTCTCAGGCGTCCATGCCGATTATCACCGACCGACAGATACACCGGACAAAATAATGTTTGATAAAGCAGCAACAATTGCGCAGCTCGCTTTTTATACAGCCTGGGAATTGGCTAACCGCGACAAAAGAATAAAAGTTGATGTAGTAGGGAGGAATTAGTTGATGGTAAGCGGTAATCAGTAATCAGTAAACAGTAACCGGTAATCAATAAACGGTATTCGGTAAAAGGTAATCAGTAAACGGTATTCGGTAAACGGTATTGGGTAAGCGGTAATCAGTAATCGGTATCCGGTAAACAGTATTCGGTAAACAGTATTCGGTATATTGATGTCCAGATTTACTTGACCACTTTTTAGGGTAGATTCGCTTTTTGACAGAAAATTGATGCTTTGTTCATCATTGAATTCAGCATTTTTCCAATTGAAGAGCATTTATTTAACAAGTCATCTCCCAGCTCTTTTGAAACTTATGAACAATCGAATGCAGTTTCGATCCAATGTTGTGTTTCTAATTGTTCGCCATCCGCATCTGTTAATTTGCTCACAAAATGTTTCTCGTATTTCCTTTTGCCCCAAGCCTCAGCTATTTGTCCACCAATTGATCTTGAGGATCTTCTCACTTGATCCGTAAGTGAATACATTTCTTCTCTTGGAAAATTTTTGGAAATATCAAAAATCTCTTTTGACAATTGCCGGGATAATTTATACACCTCCAGATCCCTGAAGTTCGTAACAAATTCCATATTTAGTTTTTTACTGGTTACTTCCTTGACACTAAAAATAATGGATCAATTTCAATCATACAGTTATTGAATCCCGAAATATATCGACTTCAATTACTGCTTACTGATTTCTACCGTTTACCGTTTACACCGTTCACCGTTTACCGTTCACCACTTACTACTTACCGTTTACCGTTTACCGTTTACCACTTACTACTTACCGTTTACCGTTTACCACTTACTACTTACCGTTTACAGTTTACCGATTTCATAACAGGGTTTCTTCCATGTGATCAAGCTTTCCAGGGTAGTCGGTGGTGAAATGAAGGCCTCTGCTTTCATGACGCATTGAGGCTGATCTGGTCACGAGATATGCGATGGTGATCAGGTTGCGTAGTTCGCAGAGCTGTGGGGAAAGTGTAGTG
>JBDUDG010000125.1:0-8399 GCA_040003045.1 Saprospiraceae bacterium
TGAATTTAGCTTTGTCTTTCCATCTCGCTTTACCAAAAAGTTTGCATGATATGTCGGCACCTTCTTCTGAGACCTCCAATGTTGTTTTGACTTTGGCCAATTCAGTCTGCATAGCACTGATGCGATCCGTTTCTTTGATGCGCAGTGTGCGCAGCCCGGATAATTTTCCTTTTATACCCAGACCTGCCATCGTCACCATTACAGTTTGTGCGAGATCAGGACAAGAAGAAAAATCATAACTGAATTCTTTTATTTTCTCATGATTACTAATCTTCCTTATTGTAATTCCATTTTCATTGAAATTAGTCTCTACACCAAATTGATGATATATGTCTTTTGTGACAGAATCTCCCTGCAAACTTTTTTCAACAACACCCTCAATCTGAATCTCTGCTTTCTCAGCCAATGCTGCGGCTGAATAGAAATATGATGCAGCTGACCAGTCTCCTTCAACAGTGAAATCCTTAGCAACATAGTCAGCATGTTTTATTGCTATCGTATTTCCATTCCATTCGTGATTGACTCCGAACCATTCCATCATCGCCAGCGTCATCCTGATATAGGGTACTGAAACCGGATCATCAGCCATGTGAATGGTGAGTCCCAGTGGAAGACAAGGAGCTATCATCAACAAAGCGGAAATGTACTGACTACTGATCCCCGCCTGAAGAGTGACTTCATGAACATCCATGCCAAGCTTTTCTGAAGGTTTGATCTTTAGTGGAGGAAATCCTTCTTTATTGAGATACGTAATATCTGCACCGAGGGTCTGTAATGCCTTTACTAAAGTCCCGATGGGCCGTCTCTTCAGATGTTCTGATGCATCAATTATGACCTCACGATTTCCAAGTGCTGCTTTTGCCACCATAAACCTACAACTGGTTCCGGCATGACCAGCGTAGAGTTTTTCATCTTCGCTGGAAAGCATTTTTTCAAGTATGACAGTATCATCACTTTTACTCAGAAGATGTATGGTGAAGACCTCTTTACAGAGTGAACGAATGATGAGCGCTCTGTTTGAAATACTTTTGGAAGGCTCCAGGATGATGTTTCCTTTCAGCCCCGGTTGAGGACAGGAGACGCGATATACGATTGACATGATGCAACTATTCTTCCTCGTTCATTTTCTCTTCTTCAGCTCTGCGCAATGCACCATCCTTATCAAATGCCAGGATGATATCTTTCACAAGACGGTGCCGAACTACATCATCCGCATTGAGCCGGACGGTAGAAATTCCCTCGACATCAGACAAAAGATCTATTGCTTTCTTTAAACCGGAATGAACGCTTCTTGGCAAATCAATCTGTGTAAGATCACCTGTGACCATGCACTTTGCAGAAGGGCCAAGACGTGTGAGAAACATTTTGATTTGTGGTATTGTGGCATTCTGCGCTTCGTCCAGGATGATGAATGCATTATCAAGAGTCCGGCCACGCATATAAGCAAGAGGGGCAATTTCAATAATGCGGTTCTGCATAAAATAATTGAGCTTGTCGGCCTGGATCATATCGTCAAGTGCGTCATACAATGGTCTTAAATAAGGATCTATTTTTTCCTTAAGATCCCCGGGAAGAAATCCCAGACTTTCGCCCGCTTCTACTGCAGGACGTGTGAGTATGATTTTTTTAACAAGAGAATTTTTGAGTGCTCTCACCGCCAGCGCAACAGCTGTATAAGTTTTCCCGGTACCCGCAGGTCCTACAGCAAACACTATATCGTTTGTTTCGGAGGCTTTCACCATTTTCTTTTGGTTGCGGGTCTTCGCTCTGATAGGTTTGCCTGTGCGACCATAGAGGATGACATGATCATCTCCCATGGCAGGCGCTTCACTTTCAAATGTGTGGGTGCCATTCAGGAGCTCTTCAACGGTCTGGATAGGAAGGATCTTCTGGTCTCTCAGAATACGGACCATCAGCTCAAATTTATCCTTGGCGTCCTGAGTTTGTTTTTTCTTGCCTGCAAGTTTCACCTGGTTTCCCCTTGAGGTGACGATTACTTCAGGAAAGGCTTTTCTGAATAAATTAAGTTTGCTGTTGTTTTGTCCAAATAATTCAAGTGGATCAAGATCATCAATAGTCAACGCAATCTCGCTCTTGTCCTTAGGGTTACTTTTGGTCGTTCCGATATCCTTTTTACTATTAGTTCGTGTCAAATCTACTTATTCCTTGGTTAATGAATTATCAGTTGAACCATATTTTACAATTTATTTGGAGGAAGGTTTAGGACCAGAATGAATAAAACGTTCTTTACCTTGGTGCCCACCCAATATGACAGGGTCCACAGCCCAATTCAATGCATTTGTGCTTTGTGTTCCCGGACAAGTATTTTCTATCTAACCATTCAATATCCCCTTAAGCTCAAATGATAAGACGAATCGTCATGATGACGCTCCATTCTGGCAGTGAGGCTTTATTTTTGGATATCTTTGAAGACGTAAAATTGCAAATACGGTCACAAAAAGGATGCATGGGTCTTGAATTGCTTCGCAGTGAAAAAGATGGAAAGCCTTGTCTCTGGACGATAAGCACTTGGGCATCTGAAACCGATCTTGAATCTTACAGAAATTCAGATTTATTCCAAAAGACATGGTCAACTGTCAAGCCATTGTTTTCTGAAAAAACACAGGCATGGACACTGGACCCGATTGAATCCCTGTCATGAAAGTTATCTCTTCTTCACTTTGCAGTATTTTCCTCGGTGCGGTGCATGAAGGACTTCAACAAGAGGTTGACTCCATGAAGGTGTCTGCTCTATTTGTCCTTTGTGATGAGAATACGAAAGAAAAATGCGTTCCTAAAATTCTCGATCTATTTCCGGATACGAAAATCATCATGGTATCATCAGGTGAGCGCAATAAAAATATTGATGCTTGTCGGATCATTTGGTCGGCATTAATTAAATACGGTGCAGACAGGACTTCGATGATACTTAATGTTGGCGGAGGTGTGATATGCGATATGGGTGGCTTTGCAGCGGCATGCTATCAGCGTGGTATCAGGTTCGGACATATTCCGACTACTGTGATGGCAATGGGTGATGCTGCAATAGGAGGTAAGCTGGGTGTAGATCATGATGGATTCAAAAATTATGTGGGGCTTATACAGAATCCTGCTTTTATATGGGTTGATCCAATTTTTATTGAAACCCTTCCTGTGACTGAGATCAGGTCAGGTATGTCCGAAGTGGTGAAGCATGCCATCATAGGCAGTGAAAAATTATGGGCCAAATTGGAAAAAATAAAATCCCTGGAGACTTTGTCCTGGAATGATATGATTGAGGAGAGTATTTCCGTTAAAATAAAAATTGTAGAAAAAGATCTCAGGGAAAATGGGCAGAGGAAAGTGCTCAATTTTGGCCACACCATTGGCCATGCGTTGGAGAGCTACTGCCTGACACGTGAGATCGAAATGAAACACGGACATTGCGTAGCATTGGGAATGCTCGCCGAAAGCCAAATAGCTTTTTCGCAAAAACTTCTGAATAGAACTGATTTTGAGGCTATTACAACAACAATTGATCAATTGCTGACCCCCTGGATACCTGATTTTCCAAGTGTGGATAAGCTGTTGCCCTGGCTAGAAGGGGATAAAAAGAAATTGAATGGCCGCGTTGGGTTCAGTCTTCCGGACAAAATCGGATCCTGCCAATGGGATATTCCGGTTAGTACTAATGGGATAGCCGAAAGTCTGGATTGGTTACGGGAACATCTCAATTCCGTACCTTTTCGTTTGAGAGTGGAAAAACACAATTAAGGATCTTTAAAAGAATATGGAAAGCGATATATCCTCATATGCTAGGTACAGGAAACGGATGTGGTATAGTGCGTTTACCATCGCCATACTGTCCATTTTATTTTTTGTTTTTCTCTCTTTCCAGGGGCTTCCTGATTTTAAGCAGTTGGAGAATCCGGATTTCGAACTTGCCACCCAGGTTATTGATGTCAAAGGCCGTGAGTTAGGAAGGTATTATACTCAAAATCGACTGCCGGTTACATATAACGAACTGAATCCTTTTTTGATCGATGCGCTGGTGGCTACAGAAGACGTCAGGTATTTTTCACATTCAGGTGTGGATATCGAAGCACTCTCTAGAGTCGTCATGGGAGTCATCACACTCAATACACACAAGGGCGGAGGAAGCACCATTACGCAGCAGTTAGCAAAACTTCTTTTTGACAGACCTGAGTTCGAGGGAATGGGTAAAATGAAAAAAGCATGGACCCTGGTACTCACCAAATTTAAGGAATGGATCACAGCAGTAAAACTTGAAAGACAATATACCAAGCAGGAAATCCTGGCGATGTATCTCAACAAATTCAATTTCATCTACGGAGCTTATGGAATCAGCGCAGCTTCAGAGATTTATTTTGGAAAAAACCAGAAAGAGCTGAAGATCGAAGAGGCGGCCACATTGATCGGTATGTTGAAGAACCCTGCATTATTCAATCCGGTCAGACGACCAGATACAGTTATGCAGAGGAGAAAGATTGTTCTCAATCAGATGCGTAAGGAAGATTATATCACGCGGCATCAGTATGATTCATTAAAAGTGCTTCCGCTAGACCTGACTCATTTTAGCAGACAAAGCCATGAAACCGGTTATGCACCTTACTTCAGGGCCACTTTAGCCAACTGGTTAAAAAACATGTTTGACCAGGAAGAATACCGTAAGCCTAATGGAGAAAAATATAATATTTATGAAGATGGATTAAAAGTATTCGTCACGATTGATCAGGACATGCAGCAAATGGCTGAAGAGGAAATGTTCAAACACATGGGCACTATCCAGGCGAAGTATAATAAGGTCTGGGAAAATAAAGATCCATGGACTTACAATGCAGATGAAATCCAGAAAAAGATCAGGAAGGAATCGCTCACGCATTTAATTCGTCAAAGCGGCAGATATGTTGCTCTTCGCGAAATCAGGCTTACTGACTTACTTTATAAGATCCAGGAAGCTTACAGCATTCAACTTACAGATTGGGATATTGAAAACATTATACAGGAATCTACTAAAGCAGGACGATTCGCTAAATTAGTTTCTGTAAAATCCATCACGCCTGATCGCGCAAAAAAATATAAGGATGTTTTGCAAGGCGACTTGTGGCCTCGCCTGAACCAGACCTGGAATGAGTTTCAAAAAGAGGTCATGAAGCAAATGAATACACCTGTGGACATGATGGTATTTGATTACAATGCGAAGGGAGAAAAAATGGCCCATATGACCCCACTGGATTCGATCAAATATCATCGCAAATTTTTACAAACAGGGATACTGGCGATTGATCCAAAAACAGGTGAAGTGAAAACCTGGATAGGAGGCATCAATAATAAATATTTCCAATATGATCATACCGGAGCCAGCAGGCAGGTGGGGTCAACGTTTAAACCATTTGTATACGCTACAGCTATCACTTTGCAAGGCATGTCTCCGTGTTTTCCTGTCATAGATCAGCCTTATACGATAGGACCCGGGGATGGAAGTTTTGGTTTGCAGACCACATGGACACCTGACAATGCAGATGGAAAATATACGGGCAAAACATTTACATTATTTGAAGGGCTCAGGGACTCCAGGAATACAGTTTCCGTTTTTCTCATGCAACAACTTGGGAATGCGAATCTTGTCAGGGGCCTCGTCAATAACATGGGTATAGACAGCTCCGTGAGAAGATCAGATGGAGAATATCGTGTACCCAATCAGCCTTCGATATGTCTTGGATCAGCGGACCTGAGCGTCATGGAGATGACTGGTGCTTATTGCACTTTTGCTAATAACGGCGTATTCGTAAGACCTTATTTTGTATCTTCTATTGAGGACAACAATGGCAAAGTGATATACCGCGCAGTCAGGGAAGAACAAGTCGCTTTACCTCCAAAAGCAAATGCCGTCATGGTTGATATGCTCAAATTCGCTGCAGATTATGCCTTTAGAGATTTTAAAAGTGAGGTTGGTGGAAAGACGGGGACTACCAATGATTATGTGGACGGATGGTTTATGGGTATCACACCTTCTCTTGTCGTGGGGACATGGGTAGGCGGTGAAGATCCATGGATCCGTTTCAATACGCTTGCTGACGGGCAGGGTGCAGCGATGGCAAGGCCTTTCTTCAAAGCATTTCTTTCGCGTCTCGAAAATTCAACAACCACAGATTACGATCCGAATGCAAAATTTGAAATACCTGTCGGCGGCCTTGATATTGAGACCGATTGCAATAAATATAATGCCATGCGTCATCAAAATGGGGTCATTGATCATTTTGAACCTGATAAAACGTATGAAGAAGAATTTATTGAAAATTAATTGAGATAAATTTGACGATCGCAAAGAGTATCTCCAGATTTTGATTCAAAAAAAGAAAAACTAAAGCAGAAAGAAATGATATCATGTTGTAAAAGTGGTTTTTTACTGTTCTTATTCTTTTCTGTTTTGATATCAGCCTGTGTTCCGGTAGAAGAAAAAGTACCGGCTCCGTTCAAGACAAGCATTCATCAGATTGCGATTCAAAAAATCTATGATCTGCAAACCCGGCAGGATAAAGATAGCCTGCTGATCAGCCTAAAAAGTGATGACCCTTCTGTGTGTTTTGCAGCCGCCAGAGCATTTGCTTCCTTCCAGGATTCTTCCGTTCTGAGCGCGTTGGTTCCATTACTGACCGACAAACAGGGACAGGTCAGGACCATGGCTGCGATTGCGATTGGTGAAATTGGTTCATCGAAAGCAGAAGGCCAACTCACCGCAGCATTCGACGGTCGCGATAGCGCTCGTCTTTATGAAGAAGCCAACAGTGCTATCCTTGAATCGATGGGTAAAATAGGAAGCATTCAGTTTCTCCGTGATCTCGGTACGATCTCAACGTATCAGCCGTCAGATACCCTTTTGCTGTTAGGACAAGCTCGTGGGATATACAGATATGCCCTCCGTAACATGATCGATCCGGATGCAACAGCTACCATGGTCAAATATCTTTCTGACCAGGCCTTACCTTTCCAGGTGAGATTGATCGCTGCAAATTATCTGCACAGGGCCGCAGGTTTAGATCTTACTCCTCATGCTGAACAATTGATCGCTGACTGGCAAAGTGAGAGCAATCCGTTTCTGCGGATGTGTATTGCAACAGCGATTGGAAAATTGAAGACGGCTGCCGCAAGTAAGATATTGTCCGAAAGCCTTCCGACAGAATCGGATGACCGCGTAAAATGCAATATCATCCGCGCACTGCAGAACTATGATTACGATGATGTCCAAAAAGTTTTACTGGAGGCTACAAGAGATGCAGCAGCAGGCCCTGCTGAAGTAGCCGCACAATACTTTGTCAACCAGGGAAAAGAACAGGATGCCAGTCGATACAAATCAGCTATGGACCAATGCCGCACCTGGCAGGCTAAAACCCTGATGGCTGAAGCGGCCAATAAAAACATGAGCTCCATGTTCTCTTCAGCTAAAAACGAATTGTCAAAAGAGATCCAGTCCCACATCAGCTCTGCAACTAATGAATATGAAAAGGCTGCATGGTTAAAAGCGTGGGGAAGTGAAATCCGAAACTTTGAATCACTTCCGAAATATATTCAGACCGATCAGTCAATTGTAGTCCGGACACAAGCTGTAACATGCCTTATTGACGTTTGTAAGGATAAAAACTTTGATGGTTATTTTTCAGGACAGGGATTCCTGATCAGATCACAGATTGGTGGTTATCTTGCCAATGCGATACGCGGAGGTGATGCCGGTATTCTTGCATTACTTGCAGAAGGTATTCTCGATGCAAAGACGGGACTTAAAGGCGTCATGAACGATCGTAAAGGTGAGTTGAGCAAAGCTTTGACCAATCTGAAACTGCCTGCTGAAATGGAAACCTATCTTGACCTCGCTAAAGCTCTTAAAGAATACAACATAGAAACACTTTCCATCCCCGAAGAGAAAAAAGCAGTAAAATCAATTAACTGGAACATTATAGATTCGCTCAGGCCTAATAGCAGAGTATTGATTAGGACTACCCAGGGAGATATAACAATTGAGTTGTTTCCCGAACGCGCTCCAGGTTCTGTTGCAAATTTTGTGCAACTCTCCGCTGCCAATTTTTATAATGGAAAGCCTTTTCATCGCGTTGTTCCGAATTTTGTCATTCAGACAGGGTGTCCGCGTGGTGATGGATTTGGAAGCCTTGATTTTACCATTCGTTCTGAACTTGCCGGAACCTATTATGATGACGAAGGATACGTAGGCATGGCATCTGCAGGGCTTCACACGGAAGGCACCCAATTTTTCATCACTCATTCACCCGCACCTCACCTGGATGGCAGGTATACTATTTTTGGAAAAGTGATTACCGGAATGGATGTAGTTCAGAAAATAGGCATGGGCGATACGATCAAAGAAATCAAAATAGACTATTGAA
>JBDUDG010000455.1:0-2515 GCA_040003045.1 Saprospiraceae bacterium
ATGAGCCAGATAATAGTAGACAGGAATATACGCTTGCTCATGTGCCTTGGTCCAGGAGTAAATTTAGAAACTACCGGCTAAAGGTATTTACGATTTGTCATATTGGATGTGAGATTCCTCGCATCTCACGTCTCACGTTTTTTATTCCTATTTTTCAAGCCATGAAATATGACATCGCGATCATCGGTGGAGGAATTGTTGGTCTTGCATCAGCCTGGAAAATACTTGAAAGACAACCGGGACTGAAACTCGTGATCGTTGAAAAAGAATCCAAAGTAGCGACGCATCAGACAGATAGAAACAGTGGAGTCATTCACTCAGGTATTTATTATAAACCCGGGAGTGCCAAAGCGGTGAATTGCGTGAAAGGAGCCGCGATGCTGAAAGATTTCTGCAGGGAGCAAAATATTCCGTTTGAATTGTGTGGAAAAGTGATTGTGGCCAATCTTGAACATGAATTGCCTGTATTGGAAGGAATTTATCAGCGAGGTTTGCTGAATGGATTGTCGGATTTAAAAGTTATCGATGCCAAAGAGACAAAGGAGCTTGAACCTCATTGTGCAGCCATCCGAAGTATCTGGGTTCCACAGGCTGGGATCATAGATTATCGTGTTGTAGCTGAACGTCTTGCACAGTTGATTATTTTACATGGTGGAAGTGTGCTCACCGGTTTTAAAGTTGAAAAAATTACAGAACAATCAGATGGTATCACGATTCTTTCTGATCACGATGAAATCAAAAGTGGAATGGTCATCGGATGTGCGGGTTTGTACGCGGATCATCTAGTCAAAATGGCCGGGCTTGAACCTCCGCACCAGATCGTTCCATTCAGGGGCGAATTTTATAGTCTTACACGTGGAGCTGAAAAATTGGTGCATGGGCTGATCTATCCTGTGCCTGATATTAATTTCCCATTTCTCGGCGTGCATCTTACAAAACGGATTATGGGAGGAGTGGAAGCAGGCCCTAATGCGGTACTCGCATTCCGAAGAGAAGGATACAGACATATGGATATTCATGGCGGTGAATTGCTTGAAGCGCTGCGTTACAAAGGATTTCAGCGACTGGCGATCAGACATTGGCGGAAGGGAATGGACGAGATGGCCAGATCTTTCTCTGCGCGCGCTTTTGTGAAAAGCTTACAGAAACTAGTACCCGAATTACGTCTGCAGGATATAAAACGAAGCCGCACCGGTGTAAGGGCACAGGCTTTGGATCATAATGGGAATATGATCGATGATTATGTAGTGCTTCAACAGGAAAGGATGATCCATATTTGCAATGCACCAAGCCCTGCAGCTACATCATGTTTGTCCATTGGAGAATTTATATCAGAACTGGCTCTTCAAAAAATAAAATCTCTTTCTTAAATATTTTAAATACATTTTGCAAAAATGAAAATGCCACACTTTGTCTTCACCGCTATAATTTTCTTCTGCTTCAATTGGAATATGAATGCCCAGGATATACATCTTACATCAGGGCACAGAGCCAAAACAATTAAAACCAATTCGCTTGTTAAAATCCACATCCCCTACACTAATACAATTTGTTGTACCGAAAAAGTGGTCTATGGAAGGGTGATTTCATTTGAAAACGGAATAATCAGATTGCAAAAGATTTCCTTGTTTCAACCACTGCTCAAATCCGGCATAAATGTTGGGCATACTGTTGAAATTTATAAAGGAGCCAATGATCAAAACATCGCTGAAATATCCATTGATAGCATTTATTCTATTACAAAACACCCTGTCAATAAAGATAGAAAACGGTCCACAGCAGAAGGCTTGGGGCTTCTTATAACTCTTTTTGGGCTGAGCCACGTTCTGGCGGCTCCCGTAGCTGAATTAAAGGAGGATAACAGTGGCGCCTTTTATTTGTTTCTCGGTCTGGGAGAGATTGCAGTAGGTACAGCTGTAACAGAACTGTTTCGAAATAAGCCCATAGTAACCAACGAAAAGAGCACGTTTTACAAAGGGGAAGGGAAAATCTGGAAATTGAATTAATTCACGACCTTTGCACCTGAATTGTAGCGTTTTATAAACTTTTTTCATCTTTTAGACATTATTCAAATCATGGAAACAACTACCGCCACTAAAAGTCCGGTTCTTATATACACAGAACAAACTCCGAACCCTGAGTCACTGAAATTTGTGACCAACAAAATGCTGTACGCAGGTACTGCCGATTTCCGAACAAGGGAGCTCGCGGAGGAATATTCCCCGATTGCAACAGCACTCTTTGATCTTCCTTATGTCAGGTCTGTGTACATCTCCAACAATTTCATCACGCTTACCAAAGAACTGAACTATGCGTGGGAGGATATAATGATCCGCACAAAAGATTTTATTAAAAATTATGTCTCGGAAGAAAAACCGATCATCCTCGATGGCTTTGCTGAAGCGATGACTGCGATCGAAGAAAAACAAAGGGCAGAAATTTCATACAGTGATGATGATGGAGAGCTGGTCAATCGCATCAAAGAATTGATCGAAACCTATGTCAAACCCGCTGT
>JBDUDG010000456.1:0-2515 GCA_040003045.1 Saprospiraceae bacterium
GTAGATGAATTTCGTCCAGGCAATTTTGTGTTCTACGATCTTCAGCAGGAAGAAATTGGTTCATGTAACCTTGATGAGATTGCTGTTGCTATGGCATGTCCTGTTGTTGCGGTACATCCCGACAGGCTGCAATGGATTATTTATGGTGGTGGCATTCATTTTGCAAAAGATTTTCTCACCTTTCCCGATGGAAAAAAATGTTATGGCCGGTGGGTCACTCCAAATTCAAAAAGCTGGTCAACGAACGAGACATTCAATATGCCATTTATCAGTTCACTATCGCAGGAACATGGTGTTGTACAATGCACCGAAAAAACATTTCATCTTTGTAAACCCGGAGATCTATCATTATGGCTGCCAGTACATAGTTGCATGACTGCAGATACAATGGGAGGGTATATCTCTACAGATGGTGGCAAAATAGACCACTACAGGGAACGACTATGGAGCTAAAAGAGGACTTTAGCAGAAAATTTATACCTCCCCATTTTGAGGATTTATGGCCACAGGTTAAATGATCTCGAAACTCACTTTCAGATTGACGCGATAGCTGGTCACCTTTCCGTTAGTGATGACTACACTCTGATTCTGAACAAATGCTGACTTAAGCCCTTTCAATGATTTGGATGCTTTAGTTACACCCTTTGAAGTTGCATCTTCCCAGCTTTTGGAAGAGTCGGACATGATTTCGATTACTTTAAGAACAGCCATGATTAGAGATTTACGATTTATGATTTATGATTTATGATTTATGATTTATGATTTATGATTTACGATGGTTGGTGAGCTGTAGCACATGGATGAGTGAAAGCAGGTCGAACCATACGATTTACGATTTACGATAATGGTGTTAAAGTTAATATCCAATATCCAAAATTGGTTTATTCTTTTAGTTCGAGAAGAGCATCCCTTGCCTGATCATACTTATCATCCAGCTTCAACGCCTGCTCATAATCGGCTTTGGCAAGATCTTTTTCTCCGCGAAGCTGATGAATCTTTCCTCTATAGAACCAGGTAGCAGCGTTAGTAGGATCTATTTTTTGCAGAATGTCCAGCTCTTTATTTGCGGATTCAAAACTATCACGATACATCAGGAGAATGGCTGCATTGAGATAAGCATCCCCGTATTGAGGATCTATGGTATGTATGTGTTTGTAGATGTCCAATGCTTCTGGAATGCGATTATTGTTCTGAAGAAAATATGCTTTTGCATGCCATGCAGCAACATTTTGCGGAGCGACCCGAATCGCATTGTCAAAATATTGGATAGCTAATGGATTGTGTGTGCGATCCATCAGGTCGCCCAGTATGACCCAAGCTTCGGCATTATCAGGATTTCGTTCAACGGCGGATTGAAATGCACCTATGGCCTGTTCTGTTTTGCCCTGATCACGATATACCATGCCCAGCATAAAAAGCGCTTCCGGATCACCCGGATGTATCTTCATGATGTCTGCAAGTGTATTCATTGCAGCAGAATATTGTTTGAGGATAAGTTGAAATTCGGTGAGCTTTAGTTTTGTATGAATGCTGTCAGGATAAAGTTTCGCAGCCCTCTCCATGGTCTGAAGGGCAAGCGAAGATTGCATGTGATCGAGATAAACATCTGCTAGAAGATGGTGCGCTTTAAGATTGACTGAATCAATTTTCATGAGCCGTACGAGGTCTCCGATGGCCTGATCATAAGCCTGGTTGTCATAATAGATCTGCGCTCTGTGCAAATATAAATTCACATTTTTTGGATCTGATTTGATGGAGTCGCTGACCATATCCAGGGCTGGATTGCCTGTCTTTCCTTCTTCTACAGCCTGCTGCGTTTTTGATTTACAACCTTGTGATAGCAAAGCCATAAAAAAAACGAAACAGGCCATTCTTAAAGTGCCATTAAAAACTGCAAAATGTTTGTGCATTACTTTCTTTGGAAAAATTTCATCCCAAAATTAGCAATATCATCGATTACGCTGCCATCACCATCCTTGTCCAGAAATCTGTGCAAAAGATCCATTTCCTGAGTTTGATTGGCCGGAGACTTTACCGTGCCTGAAAGGATATCGCCGACTGAACCAGAATTTGAACCTTGCTGACTGCGAGCTTTACTCAGTGCGCCCAACACCATAGGAGCAAGCGAAATCATAAGATTGAATATTTGTGATTTGTCCAGACCAGTAGCTTTTCCCAACATGTCTGTCACATTGGATTGTTTGTTTCCAAAAATGTGGGATAGAATACCCGCCCCATTTAAGGTGTTTGGATTTGCAGGTTGTTTATTGCCCAATAGAAAGCCGGAGACATCATTCAGGATGCTTCCATCATGATCACGGTCCAGTGCAGCTGTAAGTGCATGCTCACCTTCGGGTGTTGAGGCATTTTTTGATAACTGGGCTATCAGTGTTGAAATGACGCCTGAAGCAGCAGTAGCAGTCTGAGATTCAGATTCTGCTCCTATTTTTTGTGTGAGGTTCCCGATAAGGTTTTCATCAAGATGGCCATTTAGCAATTCAATAAGATTCATAAT
>JBDUDG010000457.1:0-2511 GCA_040003045.1 Saprospiraceae bacterium
CAATATTTCTTCACGCAGTTTAATCCTGATGGACGAGATCGGCAGAGGCACCAGCACATTCGATGGTATCAGTCTTGCATGGAGCATTGCAGAATATCTTCATCACCACCCGAATTATAAACCCAAGACATTATTTGCCACGCACTATCATGAATTGAATGAACTTGCAGAACGGTATGACCGGATTCATAATTATCACATTGCCACACAAGAAAGTGGCAACAAAGTCATTTTCCTTCGCAAATTGACACCGGGAGGCAGCGAACATAGCTTTGGAATTCACGTAGCCCGCATGGCCGGAATGCCTAAGGCTTTGCTAGAGCGGGCGAATGAAATATTACATGAATTGGAATCAAAAAACCTACGTCTTGAAGAAACACCTGATGGCAAAAAGAAGATGAAGGAGCTCAAAGATCAAACCTCTTTTCAATTAAGCATATTTGATCAGTCAGATATTCGGGCTAAAGAACTTAAAGACGAGTTGAATAAAATGGATATCAACCAAATGACACCCATCGATTGTATGCTGGCACTTGCACGGATCAAGAAAATTGCTGAAGAATAAATTTTATTTCATTACACAAATCCTTTGCATCGCAGGCCCGTCTTCAGTCTGGAATCTCAACATATAAATGCCTGGCGAAAACCCATCAAGGTCAATTTTTTGCTGATCCTTTTTCGCTTTAACTTTGACACCGTCACTGTTAAAAATGGAAACCTCTGAAATAATTTTTCCGGCTAATTCAGGTTTTATTGTGACAACTTGGTTAGCAGGGTTCGGAAAATAATAGGATGTTGAACCATTGACCACTTCGTCATGAACAGCACTTGTCTGTCGCGAAAATGTATACACTGTTCCGTCGGGTATTGGCCAGTCAACATATGCATCGGTGAATGTGGTGTGTATCGTGGGTGCTAAAGGATTGCCATCCAATAAAAAGACGTCACCATTCACTACACCATTGTTTAAATCATATCCTTGGAGTAAACCAATTGCCGGACCGGAAGAAGTTTCAAAATCCAAATCGATATCGCTGACCGATGACGGACCTATGTGAACCTCTACATCATCAGTTCCTTCAAATACAGTGAATTGTACATTGACGAAATCTGTACGTACTCCTGATGATGAGTCGGCAATGAAACCGGCATTTTTATATTCAATAGTTGTCGATTTTCGACCGGCAACAGTGATGGTTTTAAAACTGATAGGAGACATCAGCGTGTTGATATTATAACCACGGTCGATAAGGTCTACTGAAAAAGGAATAATTAAATCCAGTGAGCTGGCATCGAGATTTGTGGTAAAAATACCGCCTGTAAAATCCGAAGGGGAGTAGATGGTGGAAACACTTTGCCCAAAAAAATCAATGGAATAGCCAAGTGGAATAGAAAACCCAGGGTCATCCCATGTTTCCGTCACTAATGGTGTTCCTCCCACTAAGTCCTGATAGGGTCGTGAGGATACTGTCAGATGATAAGACTGACTTCGTCCAATTGTAGAAATCATTAAAAATGCTGCGAGTATAAACAACCCAGGAGAAACCTTCATAATTTGATTATTTAGTTATTCAGATTTATTGATCGGTCATCCTGATCAATTGTTTATCAGGCCTTGTCAGGAAACATAACAAGGCTGATGACGTCCTTGTTGTTAAAATATTTATTTGCAGCCCGGAGCAAAACACCCTTATTCAGATGTGAAATCCGTTCTTCAAGTTTCTGCATTTGAACCTGCTGCCCAACGTCCGTGCCATTCATCCAACTGCTGATAAAATTGCCCATCCAGAATTGATTTTGCTGAAGGTCCTTGATGCGGCCCTGGCGTTGTGTCTCGGTTATCTTGGTAATATCCACAGGATCAATTTCCAGTTTCATTTTTGCAATCACTGATTTAGCTGCATTCACAAGATCCATCGTTTTTGGAGGATCTGCGTTGAAGCTGATGTTGATAGAATATTGATTGATCGGATATTTTGATTGTCCGCCGGATACGGAAACTCCATATACTCCGCCTTCTTCTTCACGCAATTCTTCACGAAGCTTTATTCGGGCTATTTCGATCAGAGATTGCAACACATAAGCTGAATCCGGGTCGAATTTATCAGGACCATGAAATATAATCTGCACAAGAGATTTCGGAGCTTCTCCCCTGTGGAATATGGAATCAACGACACCTTCAGGATACCGATCACCCACATCCTGCCATTGTTCATGACGTCCATGTCCGGGCAATGCACCAAGGTATCGGCTTGTCAGTTGTTGCAGACTATCGGGATCAAAATTTCCAACAAAGAAGAAATCCATATCACTTACATCTGCAAAACGGTCTTTATATACATCCATGATCTCATCCATTTTGATCTTATCATAAGATTCAATTGGTGGCAGACCACGTCGTGGATTATTCCCTGAAGTAATATGACTGAGTCTGTCATAAAAATAATTCTGCGGATTAGCAAGAAGATTTATATACCTGCTTTTTTCTTTACTGACATATGAATTTAAAGC
>JBDUDG010000004.1:0-27260 GCA_040003045.1 Saprospiraceae bacterium
TGACAAACCACATGTTGACCAGGCAAAAAAGATCATCTTCGAACCACAAAAAAACAACATCCACTTCTTTGATCGAATCAAGAAGCTGAAGCTGGCTCATGAATTGTTGTTGATAATCTTCATGCGTAGCGCCAAATGAATTCGTTACAAATTCTGCTCTATTTCTCCAGTACGTTTCCGAAAAATCTATAGTAGCCGGTCCCTCTATGAACGCCTCTCGAATGACAATGATTTCTCCATCCATATCGGCATTCCTGAATATATCCGCCAGGGAGTCGCCGTTTAAAATATGATACTTTATCATCTTGCTAAGTTCGCAAATACACCAGAAGTAAGGAACATCAATCAACTTCAATCGTTCGGAGGGTCACCAAAAGCCTTTTGATTAGTTTTGCGACGTGAAAGGCATTATTCTCGCCGGCGGATCCGGCACCCGACTCTATCCGATAACACGAGCTGTTTCCAAACAATTGATCCCGGTGTATGACAAGCCGATGATCTATTATCCCCTTTCTGTGCTGATGCTCGCCGGAATTAAAGAGATTTTGATCATCACCACACCAGAAGACCATGAGGGATTTGTTCGGCTTCTTGGAGATGGCCGCCAGTTGGGATGCCGGTTCGAATACGCCATACAGAAGGTGCCAAACGGGCTTGCCCAGGCATTCGTGATTGGTGCTGATTTTGTGGGAAATGATCCGGTCTGTCTGATCCTTGGCGACAATATCTTCTACAGAACCGAAATGCCAGCATTCCTTGCAGATTGCCAGGATCCTGATGGGGCCCTTATTTTTGCTTATCCGGTTTCAGATCCTGAACGATATGGGGTGGTTTCCTTCGATGAAAACATGAAAGCCCTTGAAATCGTGGAGAAACCCACACACCCCAAATCCAATTATGCGGTTCCGGGTCTTTACTTTTTTGATAATTCCGTCATAGAAATTGCCAAAACACTTAAACCCTCTCCAAGAGGCGAGTTTGAAATCACAGACGTCAATCAGATCTATCTAAAAAAAGGTAAGTTACGAGTGAAGATTTTCGGACGAGGTGCTGCCTGGCTCGATACCGGTACTTTTGATAGCCTCCACGACGCTACAGAATTCGTACGGATCATAGAAAAACGCCAGGGACTCAAAATCGGTTGCATTGAAGAGGTCGCCTATCGAATGGGTTATATTTCCAAAGAAGAGCTGCAAGAACAGGCACAACCTTTGTTAAAGAGTGGGTACGGCCAATATCTTATGAAAATCGTAGCAGGTCACTAATGGACGAAACACAAACCAGGTATGAAGAAGACACGTCATTAAAAGACTGGCTCATCGGCGCTCGCGATTACACACGTGAAGTCATCAGATATTGGTATATCCCTCTGTTTTTCGCATCCATTGCTGTCACTTATCAATTATACAGGTATTACAACTATGAAGCTCTTTATTCTGCTAAAATCACTTTTAGCGTAGATGAAGATGAAGGAGGCGGCTCTAGCGGTCTCGCTTCTGTACTAGGTCAATTTGGCTTTGGTGGCGTTCGGCCCGTTCGGTACAATCTAGATAAGATCCTGGAGTTAAGCAAATCCCGTCGGGTTGTCCAGCAAACGTTATTCAGCAGGATCACAATAGATGGAAAATCAGATTACATTGCCAATCATCTCATGCGCATTTATAAGCTGAACGGCTCTGTGTCCAAGACTGAATCCCCTTTCTATTTCACACTTGACAGCATACCTGCTTTCAGCATGAAGGAGAATGAAAACCTTCTGAATGTTTACAATTTCATCATCGGCCCTCCTGATCAACCTAAAAAAGCATTGCTCAACGCTTCATACAATGAGGATACAAATATTATGTCCCTCACAACCACCACGACAAATGAAATATTGTCAGCGGAATTGGCAAAACGTATGTTCGAGTCTTTGAGTAATTATTACGTCACCAAGGCTATTGAAAAGCAGGTGAAAACCTATAAAATCGTCAGTGAAAAAAGGGATTCCGTTCTGGCTGTTCTTAAATCTGTTGAATACCAGTTAGCCAATTTTAAAGACACACACCGAAATCTTCTCATGCGCACTGATCAGGTTTCTGAACTGCGGTTGCAGCGCGAGCTCACTGCACTGACAGCAATGTATGCTGAGGTACTAAAGAATACAGAGGTGGCCGATTTTGCACTTCGCAGTAAAACACCATTTATCCAGGTTATCGACTCCCCAATTCTTCCTTTGGCTCCCGCACGGCTGTCACTCTTGCGTCAGCTGCTGATCGGAATCTTTATCGGTGGCGGCATAGGTGTCGTTGTGATAGTGAGCCGTAATTTTTTTAGACAAACGCTGGCCTAGACAACATACTAGGCTTTGCACCTTTAATGGTTATGAAGGTCATTTTCGCCTCAATCCCTTTTGGGTGAATGCTCCTCGTGCTTTTATCCTGTGCAACCCTCGGCTTTATTAAGCTCCGGGCAAAACCTTTGGACTTTCCGCTTTTCGAATTGGATACATGACTTTTGAGGAAGACAACCAGACCTTTGCAGATGGATCGTTAAACTTTTAAATCACTCGCAGGTTCAATACTTGTTTTCAAGGCAATCTTTGATCACCACGTCCAGTAATTTTCCTATGGACCATCCATACGCTTTTGCCTGTTGAGGAATGATAGACGCTTCTGACATCCCGGGTGTGGTGTTCGCTTCCAACAGATAAAATATATCATCTTCAAGGATGTAATCAAATCGAACCATTCCTCTGCACCCAAGTTTTCTATAGAGGAATTCCGATCTTTCCATGCATTGTTTAGCAAGAGGGTCGCTAAGTCTTGCCGGCGTGATTTCCTGGCTGGCCCCTTCGTATTTGGCAGCAAAATCAAAAAATTCGCCCTTCGGTATTATTTCTGTGATAGGGAATACATGATGCACCACGCCATCCCTCACCACCCCGCATGAATATTCCGATCCGACGAGGGCGCGTTCTATCATCACTTCATGATCGTAACTAAATGCAAGAGATATAGCCTCAACTAGCGCGCTCCACTCTTTCACCTTTGTGACTCCGTAGCTTGAGCCATTATTGTTTGGTTTTACAAAAAAGGGTGGCTGTATTTTTTGCTCCTTTATGTCGTGTTGCGAGACAGAAGATCTAACAACCATGCTTTCTGCCATTGGTACATTGTATAGACGCAAATAATCCTTGCACATTTGTTTGTTGAACGTAAGAGCACTAGTCAACACATTGCAAGCGCTGTGGGGGATATTCATCATTTCAAGATAGCCCTGCAGCTTACCATCTTCTGCCGGTGTCCCATGAATAATAATGAAGGCGAAATCATATCTCTTGTTGTTCTTTCCTGCCGGATCAATTTGTGAAAATGAGTCCAGATCTATCCTATTGCCTGTGGCCATGTCCTTCCATCCCTCCGGAGTGATATCAATTGTGTCACATTGATATTTCTCTTTGGGGAGATGTGCAGCAATGGTTTTGGCGCTTTTAAGCGAGATGCCTCTTTCTGCAGATGGGCCCCCTGCGATTATACCTACTTTGATCATTTGTCCCTCAAGATAATTTCAAATTAAGAATTGAATCTATTCATCACTTTTGGGTCGTATTAAAAGACAATTCTTTTCAGTTGATCTGCAACCTTTTCCGAATTCAGGAGGCGAAACCCTAGGCTATATTTGTCCTTTTCTAAGGGATTTCCCTTAATTATTTTCATGGTTTTCAAAAATAAGTGAAAGTAAAACGAGTCTACATTGTGCTGAATTCCCATATTTTATTATATTATAACCGCTTTCTGCGTTAAATTGGCGTTAATACTCTCTTTTTTGTTTAACTTTTTTGGATTCTGTTCAACTTTACTATAGATTTGAGTAAACAAAAAAATAACCATTATGTCAACCACGGATTTCAATCACCAACTGTCAAGTCTAAGTGGCCCTCTACACACGTTCGCATATAAGCTGACTAAGAACACAGAGGAAGCTAAAGACCTTTATCAGGAAACAGCCTTTCGTGCGATTAGCAATGTGGATAAATTTATCCCGGGTACAAACCTCAAAGCATGGCTATTGACTATCATGAAAAATATCTTTATCAATAATTATCGCAAGAATGTAAAGACCCGCACCATTATTGATTCAACAGATAATTTATATTACATTAATAGCGGCGCTGCTTCTATTCGTAATACTGCGGAATCCAATATTATGATGAATGAATTGGGCGGAATGGTAGAATCGCTTGATGATTCGTTGCGAGTTCCGTTTGAGATGCATTACCTGGGCCACAAATACCAGGAAATCGCCGAAACATTAAATCTTCCTTTGGGAACAGTCAAGAGTCGCATCTTTTTTGCCCGCAAAGAGCTAAAAGACATGATTGAAAAGAGATATCAGGTGGCGCGTCCATAATAAAAGTAAATCTGGTCAAGCCAGTGTCGCCATCAGGATTGCTAGTCCGTCTTATTCAAAAGCACAAGATGTTTAGCTTTGCCTGATGGCGATTTTTTTTGCCCGCAAACTGCTTAAATGGCATCTTGAAAATCCCCGTCTACTTCCCTGGGGGGATGAAGAGCGCAACCCATACCACATATGGTTGTCTGAGATTATCATGCAACAAACCCGTATCGAACAGGGTGCCAAATATTATCATGGTCTCATTAATGCATTTCCTACTCTTGAGGATTTAGCAGCGGCGACATCGGATGAAGTTATGAGACAATGGCAGGGTTTGGGTTATTACACGCGCGCCAGGAATCTTCACAAGGCGGCTAAACATATTGTCCAAAATCTAAATGGCCTCTTTCCAGATTCCTATTCAGGTTTGTTGGACCTGCCCGGTATTGGACCATATTCCGCTGCTGCAATCGCTTCATTTGCTTTCGGTCACCGCCATGTTGTTGTAGATGGAAATGTGAAGCGTGTTATTGCGCGATTCGCGGGGATTCATACGTCGATAGATGATGCATGGACACATAAAACCATTCTGGAGCTTGCCACAACTTATATGAAAGACGTTTCGCCTGCTATATTTAACCAGGCTATAATGAATTTTGGTGCGCTTGTATGTAAACCAAAACTTGCTCTCTGCTCAATCTGTCCTCTTTCCACACGGTGCTATGCATTTCAAAACCACATGGTCTATGAATTGCCATTGCGTTCTAAGAAAAAGCTAAACCGTGTACGACATTTCCATTTTATCCTTCTATGCTATCGTGGTAAAATACTGCTTCACAGAAGAGACCAGAAAGACATCTGGCAAGGCCTATTCGTTCCGCCAATAATTGAAACTGCCTCTTCAAAAACTCCTTCCGTTAAGGGCCTCCACTCTTTTGTGTTAAGTCTTGTAGGCCACAATTCTTTTGAAGAGAGGAAATCCTTCCTTCCGGTTACACAACAACTTTCACATCAGACCATCATAGGCCGTTTTGTTCTCCTCCAGCTTAACTCGACACCCGGGAAGCTGTCCACTGATTTTGTGTGGGCCAATAAGAAAACATTGCAGGATTTTGCAAAACCAAAAATGGTGGCAGATTTCGTGAAGCTAAATGGTGTGCTATGAATTTTTAATCAGGCTACCTTTTACAATCTCATCATCCAGGTTCAGGCTTAACACTCCATCCTTCATGATGTGATTCATTAGATTCAACACGTTGTTGCCATACATTTGGCTTGCGTCTTCCGGCATTTCGGTTTCAAGTGAAGAATTGCCAATTACAGTCACGCCATTCACTACAATGGTTCGGTCGTTCTCTGTTACGGCGCAGTTCCCTCCGGTAGAGGCTGCGAGATCTACAATTACAGAACCATGCCTCATAAGCGACACCGTCTCTGCTTCGATGAGTACCGGTGCTTTGCGGCCCCGAACCTGGGCTGTGCATATGATCACATCAGCTTTAGATGCGCGAGCCTGAACTTCCGCTCTTTGGCGGGCAAGAAACTCTTCTGTTTGTTGAACAGCATAGCCGCCGGCACTCTTGTCGTCTGCCGCTCCCGCCACTTCAACAAATTTTGCACCCAAACTTTCTACCTCTTCTTTTGCCGCTCGTCTCACATCAAAAGCCTCCACAACTGCTCCTAATTTCCTCGCAGTAGCTATAGCTTGTAACCCTGCAACTCCTGCGCCGATGACCAGGGCCTTTGCCGGTCTGATGCTGCCGGCAGATGTGATCATCATAGGAAAATATCGAGGCAACATCTGTGCTGCCAGCAATACTGCCCTGTATCCTGCCACTGAAGCCATTGACGATAGCACATCCATGGATTGAGCCAGTGTGGTCCGCGGGATCATATCCATGCTGATCACCCGTATCGGATACTTGCTCAGCATATTCAACACTTCCGGATCCTGGTATGATCTGAATTGTGAAATCAAAAGCGCTCCTTGTTTTATTTGTACCAGGTCAGTCGGTGGTGGTGGAAAAATGGTGATGATAACATCCGCTGCTTTTAATATTTCATTTCTTTCCTTGGTGCTGGCCAGACCATTGTAACGAAGATCTTCAAAGCCTGCTTGTTTGCCTGCTCCTGATTCTATCCACCAGGTTACATCTGTAAGCTTCGCCCGCTTGATGTTGTCTGGCGTGATTGATACCCGCCTATCACCTTTTTCGGCAATGATTCCTATTGTCAGGGCCATTTTTGTTATCCTATTTTCTGCGCGAAAGATAGTAGTAATATTTGCTATCCCCCTCCACCAGATCTTTATACATTTTCTAAACGCGTCTTCTTAATTCAAAACAAAAACACACATAAACGCTTTCTTCAAAATGGCCATCTAACAATTCAAGTAAGGTGTTCCGTTTTCAATTGCTTATTATATTTCCTCTAAATTCACCAAAACATCCTAAACTATATGAGTGACACTGGGACAGGAACGATTCTGATACACGGATTTGGATTTGATCTCCGCACCTGGTATCCTCTTGAACTGGCCTTCGAGGGGCATAATGTTATTTATCTAGCGCTTCCCGGTTTTGGTCCCGGTCCAATTGCGGGTCCTTACAGCATAGCGGAGCTTGCCAAAAATTATTGGATACACCTTGATGCGCTTGGTATCGAGCAAATAAGTCTGGTAGGACACAGCATGGGAGGTTATGTTTGTTTAGAAATGTTGGCATTACACCCTGAACGTGTTTTAAGTCTGGCGCTAATACATAGCCACGTATATGCAGATTCCGAAGAAAAGAAAAGGGCCCGCAACGAAACCATTCAAAATATTACGTCGAAGGGTACGGTTGATTTTATCAATAAATTCATTCCTTCGCTTTTTGCGGATACCGAAAAGTCTTCGGGCGTCATCAGAATGTTGATCAAGCGTGCATCTCAATATGAAAGTCTTGCGTGGATATATGGCAGTCTTGCTATGCGGGACAGAGTTGATCTCGCCGGATTGCTTGCATCCATTAAAATTCCCGTCCTAATGCTTATGGGAGAATCTGATAGGGCCGTTCCCGCTGATCTGGGGTTGAAGCAGGCGCTCTTGGGCGAGCGTATTGCCCTTCATTTATATCCTGGAATAGGCCACATGGGCATGTATGAAAATACACAGGAATTAATCGAGGATCTCATAAGGTTTTATGCGGAACTTCCTTTATGATTTACCTGGTTTCTTTCTCCTCAGTTATTGTATACAGCGTATTGATCTATTGGTTGGTTCATCGTACTTCTGATGAACGGCCTTCCAGTTTTTTGATATGTGTACTTATGGGTGCCGCTTCTGCCGGTGTCGCTTTAATACTTGAATATTTGTGGAATTATTTCCTCGGCAATTTTATTGCTTCTCATCGTTCCTTAATTTTCTTTGAGAGTTTCGTAGGCGTTGGTCTGATTGAAGAATCCGCAAAATGGGCTTGGCTAGCTCTGGTAATTTATCGCTGGGTTAGTTTTAATCGGTATTCAGATGGAATTCTCTATGCCTGTGGTATTGCCGCAGGTTTTAATCTCGTGGAAGGATTTTTATATATTACAACTGATGATGATTTACAAAATATCTTTATTCGAAGTTTCACAGCCGTTCCTGTTCATTTTCTTTTTGGTATTCTAATGGGTTTCTTTTGGGCTCGTTACAGGCTTGAACATCAATCGGTTTTTTTCTGGATATCTCTACTACTTCCTTTATTGATTCACGGGCTTTATGATTTTTTCATACTACAGCAGTATACAGAGTTGCTCATGGGCGGTTCGCTTCTCGTGTTTATAGGCTGTCTTTCTCTTTCAATCTGGGTTTGTCGGAATGCAATACGGGCGGATCGCTTAAGGGAGAGTCGCATATGATCTAATAAAGTTTAGATGCGTTTTTTTATGTGGCGGTCTGAATCTCTATTTGTCTTTTTTTCCAGGTTTTTTAAAAAGCCCTGCGCAAGGTCTATGTTCATCTGATTAGCGAGACAGATGAGGACCCAAAACACATCCGCCATTTCGTCAATGATGGCCTCCTCAATGTTGACTTCTTTTTCGTTGGACTTTAACGACTGATCGCCGTATTTTCTCACGATCCAGTGAGCCATTTCGCCGACCTCTTCGGCCAAAATCCCCAGGTTAGTAAGCTCGCTGTAATATCCCCCTCCATATTGTTTTATCCAATTGTCCACCTGGTGTTGTGCCTCATTCATTGTCATTCGAAAATAATTTATATTGTTTTCTTCTACTCTTTGTTTTTGGTATCGATGATGATAGTCACAGGTCCGTCATTGATAAGGTTGACTTTCATGTCTTCGCCAAAAAGACCACTAGCAATTTCTTTTCCGGTAATGGATTGAAGTCGGTTTTTAAAATACCAATATAACCTGTTGGCCTGATCTGGTCTTGCTGCTTTTATGAATGATGGCCTGTTTCCCTTTTTTGTGCTTGCCTGTAGGGTGAATTGACTGACGACCATAATTTCCCCGTTCACATCGGTAACAGATAAATTCATTTTTCCATCCGCATCAGAAAATATTCTCATTTTAATGATTTTATCCCCAAGCCAATCTGCATCCTCTTCCTGATCATCATGTTCTATACCAAGAAGTAACAATAAGCCAATATTTATTTTGCAGACCATCAATCCATCTGAAATCACATTTGCCTGACTTACTCTCTGGATAACAACCTTCATGTTTCGTTTTGCTCTTTTTGCTGAAATTAGTTATAAACATTAAAGCTAATTACCAAGTGTAAACAAAGGACTATCAGGACGCATTAATTATAATGTTTGCACACTCACAACTAATAGTTGGCAGATAAAATGTGTATAAGAAAATATTAAAATGCGAATCACGCATTTCTTCCGCACTTGTTATAATAAAATGAATAACGTATGAACGGATACCAACATATTTTAAAAATTAGTATTAAACATTTTTAGTTATATACATTTTTATGTTTATGTGGAATTTAGGCTACAACTGTTTTATAACCAGCTAATTAACATGTGGATAAGGATGTGAGTTATCGTTAAGAAATAATCTTTTTTTAATAAACAAATGAATAAGTAAAATACTTTCCACCTACCAACAGCCTTAATGATGATGATAGGATGAATTTATTTTAAAGAAGTATCATCAATATCATGAGGCGAATAAAAATGCTTCATCCGTCTATCTTTGAAACCAGAGATGAGAAATAAAATTCAAAACGAAAGAAAATTAATAGCCGCCTGGCTTTTTGTTGGAATGGTTATGGTTTTTATTCAAATCATTTTGGGAGGGATTACCAGGCTTACAGGTTCAGGACTTAGTATTACAAAATGGGATATTTTGATGGGTGCTCTACCTCCGAAAAATCAGGTGGAATGGATTGATGCGTTTGATTTATATAAGCAAACACCTCAATATCAACGCATTAACATAGGAATGAGCATCGGTGATTTTAAATTTATATTTTTTTGGGAATTTTTTCACCGTTTGTGGGCGAGAACGATGGGGATTGTTTTCATCATTCCATTTATATATTTTTTAGTCCGTAAATCATTCGATAGAAAACTTATAAAGCATCTTTTGGTAGTTATTGGATTTGCATCGCTTGCAGCAGTTTTCGGTTGGGTTATGGTTGCATCAGGACTGATTGAACGACCCTGGGTAAATGCTTATAATCTGACTATCCATCTGAGTATAGGGATTTTATTGTTTATTTCCTTGTTTTATACGTGGGTTGATTATAGAGGTTATCAAAAAATAAATACGGCGGCTTCGATGCCTCTGTTTACGTTTTGTATAATGTTAGTTGGTGGAGTGCAGGTTTTTTTCGGAGGATTGGTTTCCGGTATGAAATCCGCCTTGAGTTATCCAAACTGGCCAAAAATGAATGGACAATGGATTCCTTCCATTATTTTAGAATCGGGTCGTTGGAATAGGCAAAACTTTTTACTTTATGATAAATCGGGATTTGTACCAGCACTTGTTCTATTCATACACAGGAATATTGCATACCTCCTTTTTATCCTGATCATGTTTTTTGTTATTAAATGGTATCAAAGAGCTGGAAGGGAATGGGTTTTTATTTCGCTTACTTTGCTTGGCATTATTGTTGTTCAACTCCTTTTAGGAATCTTTACGCTTTTACATAGTATAGGTTATATACCTATATTATACGGTTCACTTCATCAGGCTACAGGCATTATCCTATTAGTGTTTCTATTTTACATTTACCTTGTGAATAAACCTCAATACATTAATAAATAACTAAATTGTAAACTAATAAATAACAGCTTCTTCAATCCTGCCCATGGAGTTATTCACAAAAGAAGACGGTGGTTTTAAATATCTGGAGACAGATCCTGATAACGAGAAGACATTGCTTCTTTTGCATGGACTTTTTGGGGCGCTGAGTAATTTTAAGTCAATCATTGATCTTTTTGGGCAAAAACTAAATGTTGTAGTGCCGCTTCTGCCCATCTTTGAATTGCCCCTTAGAAAACTTTCGGTCACTGGCCTTGTAGATCATGTTAACGCTTTTGTTAGGTTTAAAAAATATACATCTCTCAATCTCGTTGGAAATAGCCTTGGAGGGCACGTAGCTATCCTTTTTGCTTTAGATAGACCGGATCTACTTAGATCCATGACACTAACAGGAAGTTCTGGTCTTTTTGAAGCAGCCTTGGGAAGCACCTTCCCTAAGAGAGGGAATTATGAATTCGTTCAAAAGAAAACTGAGACAACGTTTTATGACCCAAAAGTTGCTTCAAACGATTTAGTTGATGAGGTCTATGACATCGTCAATGACAGAAATAAGGCAATAAGGGTTATTGCGATAGCAAAATCAGCTATTAGACACAATATTGGTGAACGACTTCACAATATAAAGAGACCGGTACTTTTGGTCTGGGGTCTAAACGATACCATTACTCCTTCGTTTGTAGGTGAAAAGTTTAAGGAGTTACTACCAGATTCACACCTATTCCTGCTGGAAAAATGCGGACATGCTCCAATGATGGAACATCCAGAGGAGTTTAATAGGCTTCTTCAAAACTTCTTATCAGAGATCGGGGAGATTTAGATTAAGGAAACCCGAAAGTTCCACGTGGAACAAAACGCCACAAATCCTGTGCTCCACGTGGAACCAAACACAACCAAGATTAACCCAACAGCTGTATTCATTCATCTCAGATACTGAGAGAGGGAGAAACTTCAAAAAAGTTATCCTCTGCCAAAAAAGTCGAATTAAATGTTTCATGAGGTCATGAAAGCACCAGAAAAATCTGCCAAGTTCCCAGTAAGCCAAATTATCTAATACAGAATCGGCAGCAAATACAACAAGATATATTGCTGATAATCAAATGATTATGATATATTTAAGACAAAACGCAGAAAACGACCCGAAACCATCCTTTTACCAGGCCAAAAGGACAATTTTGAAGAAGTGAGGTTTAGGGATAATACAGATTAGAATGATCAATTAGGCCACGGGTGAGCTTAATTGATTTAGTTGTTTTGACTTAAGGGCAACAGAAATGAAATGTATAGAATCGTTTGCCCTGTGTCATATAATTCCACACTTTCATTTTAATGCAAGCCAAAGGATTTATTTTTGGGGATGATAACAAACACAGCCACAAGTCATCTTCACCTGCTTGTCACCATCCTCCTATCCTTTTCGGCCACACAAGGATGCAAACAAATCAATCAGCCGAAACAACAAATCACAACAGGCGGTAAAGAAGCACCCATAAGCATTGAAATTCTTGACCGGAAGGCGAAACTCTTTCTATCTGAAAATTCAAAAGTGACCACTATTGCCAGGGGGTTTACCCGGGCAGGGGGTACTCTATGGCTGAAAGATCAGCAAGCACTACTATTCTCAGACGTCCCCGAAAACAAAATTTATCGTTGGTCCGAAAAGGATGGACTAACTACCTATGTGGAACCATCGGGCTATACGGGACCGAAAGAAAAAAAACGCGAAGGCTCAAATGGACTTTTACTCAATGACAAAAATCAATTAGTCATTTGTCAATACGGGGACAGAAGAATTGCTATCATGGATGCACCATTATCCGCACCGTCCCCCAAATTTATCACACTAGAAGATATCTGGCGATACAAAAGACTCAACAGCCCGAATGATGCTACTTATCACAAGGGAATGCTTTTTTTAACTGACCCACCCTATGGACTTCCCGGACAAGATGAGGATCCGGAAAAAGAACTGGACTTTTCAGGGGTGTACAGAGTTGGTCATACAGGAGTGATCATCATGGTTTTAGACACGCTCACCAGACCCAATGGTATTGGTTTTGCACCTGATAGCGATATCATGTATGTTTCAAACTCTGATCCTAAAAAAGCAGTATGGATGAAATATACGCCGGATGCGGAAGGCCACCTAAATGGTAAGATGATCTATAGCGCCACTGACCTTGTTGGAAAAGTAAATGGACTTCCAGAAGGTTTGAAAGTGCACCCCTCAGGATATGTTTTTGCTACCGGCCCAGGGGGTCTCTGGGTCTTTTCTCCGGACGATGAAGTGGTAGCCAGAATTCACATTCCGCAAGCCACAGCAAATTGTGCATTTGACGACACATATTCGCATCTCTATATCTCAGCGGATAGCACGATCATTCAGGTGACACTTAAACCATGGGCCGAAGTAAAAAAATAACAGACCATATTTTTAAAAATAGCCCCAAAAGAATATCACAACCAAAACTGGAAATGAAAATCAAATCACTTCTCATCACGGCTTGTTTTTTATCAAGCCAAATATTAAACAGTCAGAGCATAGACAGAATTGAACCACCAAACTGGTGGGTTGGTATGAAAGATCAGAATCTTCAGATCATGGTCTATGGTAAAAATATTGGAGACCTTAAACCAAAGATCGCGTATAAAGGCATTAATCTGATTCGGGCAACGTGTCCGGAAAACAAAAACTACCTGTTCATAGATATCACGATTGGAAGAAATGTAAAAGAAGGGAAAATGCCTATTGTATTTTTTGATAACAACCGGCAGATATTAAAAATTGATTATCCTCTTCAAAAAAGAGAAACAGGATCTTCAGACAGACAAGGATTTAATTCTGGTGATGTGATCTATCTTATTACTCCTGATCGTTTTGCAAACGGAGACCCTACAAATGACAATGTGCAGGGACAAACAGAACAAACAGATCGGGCCAATAAAAATGGACGACACGGAGGAGATATTGAGGGGGTCAGACAACACCTGAATTATATCACCGATCTCGGTTGTACGGCGATATGGCTCAACCCGGTGCTTGAAAACAACATGCCCAAATACTCATATCATGGATATGCGATCACTGATTTTTACAAAGTTGATCCCCGGATGGGAAGTAATGAATCTTATCGGTCATTTTGCCATGACGCATCAGCGAAAGGAATAAAGATCATTATGGATATGGTGATCAACCACTGTGGTCTTGAACACTGGTGGATGAAAGATCCTCCGACGATGGACTGGATTAATAATTATGGCAAGCCCTATATCGGAACCAGTCACCGAAAAACCATTCAAATGGATCCTTATGCAGCACCAGAAGATCATGATGTATTTACTGAAGGATGGTTTGTCCCCACGATGCCGGATCTAAACCCTAAAAACCCATTTTTGGCAACATACCTTATTCAAAATTCAATATGGTGGATCGAATATTCGGGCATCGCAGGTATACGAATGGACACGTATGTCTATCCTGATGAAAACTACATGACGAAGTGGTCACAACAAGTGATGAGTGAATACAAGAACTTTAATATTGCTGGCGAAGTGTGGCATATTAATCCTGCAATTGTAGCTCACTGGCAACGTGGAACACAAAACAAAAATGGATATGTATCTTATTTGCCAACGCTATTCGACTTCCCGATACAAAATGCGCTTCTCAACGCACTGATGTCTGAAGACAAAGGAGATTCCGGCTGGGCCATGCTTTATGAAACGCTGGCGCAAGATTTTCAATATGCAAGTCCGAAAAACATGGTGGTGTTTTCAGACAATCACGATATGAGCAGAATGTATGCACAGGTAGGTGAAAACTTAGCAAAGCTTAAGATGGCCAATGCGTTTGTGCTGACGACGCGCGGGATACCCGAAATCTATTATGGCGATGAAATTCTCATGAGTAGCCCGGCTGCACGTGATGATGGAATTATTCGTTCGGACTTTCCGGGAGGATGGAAGGACGATCGTGTAAATGGATTTACCGGAGACGGTCTGACTGGTCAGCAAAGAGAAACAAGCACTTTTTTTCGCACCCTTTTGTCGTGGAGAAAAGGAGCTTCAGCGATTCAGAATGGTAGCCTGATGCAATACGTTCCGGAACATGGCATTTATGTTTACTTTAGGTACAATGATGCTGAAAAAATCATGGTGATACTTAATAAGAACGAGACCCCGACCAAACTGAACCTCAACAGATTCCGAAGAATGATTGGGGATGCAAAAAGCGGCACAGAAATCATTTCCGGAAAAGTAATACTACTGGAGGATGCGTTGCAACTTGAGTCAGCCGGACCACTAATTATTGACATTAAAAGAAAATAGAAACGCAATCATTGAGGGGATAAAATAGCGCAGGGAGGTAACCCTCCCTGTCTATGGTTGCAAGGGCAACCACCCACATAAACCCCATATTTTGCATCCGATGCATATCGAACAGTCATAGTAGTACCCAAAACAGATGTTTTTAGAGAAAGGCTATTAATGTACTTTATGGGCGAGAAGAACTAATAAGCTGGATGAAATTAAGAATGTTTTGGAATCCATTGGAAACTTCTTTATTTTTAATACATAAAATCCTTCACCAGGGGTGTCAAACAGAGCAACAAAGTATTCAGTGCTCTGAGAATCCCGAGGATCGTAACCAATTGAAAACACAACCGTATATTAAAATTTACTCATACACAAACCCCAAATGACCAGAGGCATTAACCCGGATTATCTTGATTTTGAGGTGAGTCCTGAACAGGATTTCTACCAGTTCGTAAACGGTGGGTGGCTTAAGACAACAGATATCCCATCCGACAGAAGTTCGTGGGGCAGCTTTCATGAGCTAGCGAAAAGTACAGATGAAAAAAACACAGAGCTTCTTGATTTCGCTATGGCCGGCGACGGGGCAGAAACCAATAAAGCAGCGGCGCTTTATCAAACCGGAATGAATGATAAAGTACTCGAAACACAGAAACTGAGCGCACTGAAGAATGTGCTAACGGACATTGAATCATTGGATGCCAAAATAAATTATGCGCATATTTTAGGCGGCCAGATTTCTAAAGGCCTGGGAGGAATAATCAATTTCAGTGTACATCCCGATCTCGGTGACAGCCACATATATTCAGCATACCTCGAACCCGGAGGACAGGGATTGCCAGATCGTGATTTCTACCTTGAAGAGGACGAACACTCAATTAAAATCAGAAAACACTATCTGGAATATGTGAATAAAATCTTTGTTGAAGAATTAAAATTTACGGAGACTAATGCAAAAGTAGCGGCAGACAATATTCTCGATATAGAGAAACAGCTTGCGCAAAATATGTTGTCAAAAGAAGACCGCAGACAACTTGACAAGCTTTACAATCCTCACACGTTTGAAGAATTAGTGAACCTTTGTCCATCAATGGATTGGTCGGTCTTTTTTGATTCAATGCAGATTACCCCACCCGAAAGGATCATAGTCACAGAACCGGCATACTTTCAGTTTTTGAATCAATTCCTGGAAACTGTTTCATCCGACTCCATCCGCCGGTATCTCGAATTTCTCTGTATACATCATGCAAGTCCATTTGCTCATACCTCGCTGGAGAATCTTCATTTTGACTTATATCACCGGATGCTTGAAGGTGTTGAACAGATGAGACCAAGAAAAGAGCGTGTTGTCAGAGTTGTAAATCAACATTTGGGAGATGCGCTTGGCCAACTATTTGTTTCAAAATATTTTCCCGATCAAGCGAAAACAAATGCATTGGAGATGGTGGCGGACATTATCACGGCATTTAGGAACAGAATATTTCATCTGGAATGGATGAGTAATGAAACAAAAACCTATGCAGTTGAAAAACTGGCCGCATTGAAAATAAAAATTGGCTATCCGGACAAATGGAAAGAATACGAACAGCTCGAAATAAAGACAACATCACAAGGTGGACACTATCTGGAAAATCTGCTTGCGGTAGTAGACTGGAATTTTAGAAAAGATGCATTACGGATCGGAAAAGAAGTTGATCGCGAAGAATGGTTCATGGCGCCGCAGGTAGTCAATGCGTATTACAATCCCATGTTCAACGAGATCGTGTTCCCGGCCGCTATTCTGCAACCTCCTTTTTTTGACTGGCAGGCTGATGCAGCGGTAAATTATGGCGGGATAGGTGCTGTCATCGGTCATGAAATAACGCACGGGTTTGATGATCAGGGTAGCCGTTTTGACAAAGAAGGAAATCTTACTGAGTGGTGGATACCAGAGGACCGTGAAAGATTTCAACACCTGACCTCGCGTCTCATTCAGCAATTTGACGCTTATTTTCCTTTCGAAGATCTGGCGCTTAATGGAACATTTACGCTCGGCGAAAACATTGCTGACCTGGGAGGGCTAAGTGTAGCCTATGATGCCCTGCAACTTTATTATCAAAGACACGGTAAACCGGACAAGATCGAGGGTTTCACAGCGGATCAGCGATTTTTCATGTCATGGGCTACGGTGTGGAGAACAAAAACAAGACCCGAAGCCCTGCGTCATCAAATAAAAACGGATCCACATCCGCCAGGTCAGTACAGGGCGGTTGCGGCACCATCGAACATAAATAATTTTTATGATGCATTCAATATACACCCCAACAGTCCCTGGTACAGGAGTCAGAATGAGCGGTTAAAAATCTGGTAAGGAGGGGTGTCGGAATGTGTTGTGAAATCACAGTTGAAAACAAACTTCACAGCAATGGCAACGGAAAAAAAGTATTGCAAAGAATGCAATGAACAAATTCATGGACGCCGGGATAAACTCTATTGTTCAGATTATTGCCGGACGCAGAATTTCTACAACAAGAATGTGGACATCAGCAATTTTATGCGACGTGTCAATTACATTATCCGCAAAAACCGCGCGATCCTCTCGGAGCTCAACACAAAAGGAAAAACAAAAGCCCACAAAGAGAGACTGCTTGATGCCGGTTTGAACTTTGATTATTTCACCAACGTATACCGGACACGCGCAGGGAAAGTGTATTACTTCTGCTATGACCAGGGATATCTTGAATTGGAGGATGACTTCTACGCCCTGGTCGTGAAAGAAAACTATGTCGGCTGATTTGAGTTGGCAATTCTCGCTAAGGCAATGAATTGATCAACACTTAATTGTTCAGGCCTTTGTTCTGAAACCCCATGAGAGATCAGCTGGTCTTCAGTGACAATTGATGCAAGTGTGTTTCGTAACATTTTTCGTCGTTGACTGAAAGCCATTTTTACCACCTGTCGCAAGGACTGAAAGGGTAAATCATCAACTTCGCTTCTGTATCGGGTCAGCGATATCACGGAGCTTTGCACTTTTGGCGGAGGCGAAAAGGAACCGGGCTTCACATGAAACAATAATGATGGAGTGTAGTACGCCTGTGTCAATACAGAGATAACGCCAAAGTTTTTGCTTCCCGGTGGAGAACAAATACGTTCCGCCATTTCCCGCTGGAACATACCAGCCATGAACGGTACATGATGACGATGTTGAATTCCAAGAAAAATAATCTGGCTTGAAATGTTGTATGGAAAATTTCCAACCATTACAAAATTTGAATCCTTACCGATCAGTTCGTCAAAGCGTACTTTTAATATATCTCCCTGGACAAGGTGAAGACCGCTTCCTAAAAATTCACGCTCAAGTAGTGGGATCATATCTCTGTCCAGTTCAACCGCATAAACAGGAAGGGATAGTTTGAGAAGATATTTGGTGAGAATACCTTTACCGGGTCCAACTTCAACAATTGCCTGACAACCATCTGAAACAACAGACAAAGCTAGCCGCTCTGCAATAGGCTCCTGTGTTAAAAAGTGTTGTCCGAAAGATTTCTTAGCCCTCATGAAGTGGATTGATGAAAAAAAGAATTCGTAGACCTAAAACACATCTTCACGACGTGCCATATTCAGCCTTATGCCAAATTGAAAAAGGTTGGTGTTAAGGTTGCGCGCAGCAATATCAGATGTCTTTTTCCTTGAGATATATTGAAGATCAACGAATAGCCCCGGGGACAATTCATAATCAAGAGAGGTAGTCCAAAAAACAATATGGGAACTAACTCCTTCGCCGATAAAATGTCCATAGTCACCAGAGCGATTGTTGTTGGGGACATTGATGTCACCACCATACGATATGCTATCTGCATCTTCTCCTTTGTGTATTAGATACAGGCTGCTTTCTATTTTCATTCTACCCGAAACCGTGTAGTGGATTGAACCAATCCACTCATTGAAATTCGCACCCAACGGATGAGCTAATGCCTGATTATAGTTGGAATAACTTCCATTTTCATTGTAATGGGAGTAAGTAAATGGGCGAACCTGATTCCATTCCCCCTGCACATCAAATGATGAAATCCCAAATGCATTTATATATTTTACCCCCAGCTGATGACCGAATTTATTTCCCCACCAATCCAGATGTCCATCGAGAATGCTGCCTATCTGAATGTCATCCAATACAAACTGACCATAGACGGAAATGGACCGTTTAATATTTGTTCGTGCATTGAAACCCAAAATAACGTTATCTGGTGATCCGATAGAACCTTCTACTGTTCTATAGAGAATGATGGGGTTCAGATATTGTAATTCAAACTGATGATTTGAGCGATCAAAAATGACGGCCTCAAACAACCCAATTGAAAAATTTCTTCCCGGTTTAAAGCTTAAATAATGAGCGGCTAGATATTTTTTTGGAACCGGCTCATTGGAACCGGATACAGCATGAAAATCATCAGCGGCCAGCTCAGCGAAAATATTCTGGTATTGAAATTTCCAGATCCGGGTATTGATTTTAAGGGAGAAAAAGGGAGTAGAATAATCAGACAAAAAAAGGGATCGGATGCCATCTCCTATAAACTGCTGAATATGCCCCAACTGGAACCCAATATATTTTCCAAGATTAACACCAATATATGCAGTGGCCAGAAGGTAATCGCGACCATTTGAAAATTTGAGAAGGGAACTTTGATAATCCTTAAAGAGACCTACACCAGGAACAACACCCGTGGAGTCTGTGTATTGATTGATGTAATTAGGAAACCTTACCTGGCTGTCATAAAGGCTGGTATGAAAAAAAACATTTTTACCGATTGCCCCTCTCAGACTTAGGCCGCGCTGATTGGTAAAAGTGATCACGCCCTCATTTGTTTCTCTGCCAACACCAATTCTTAGCAGAGGATCGAGTCGCAGATAAAAATCTTTGACATCAACCTCATATAAATGTGCCGGCGTTTTATAAAAGGTCTTCCATAGTGGATGTTTGCTGAGACGGAAGCGCGTTGGACCAGCAAGTTCGTCTGAATAGAAAAATGTTTTAGTAGAATCTATGAAATGGGTAGCAACTGTTACACCTTCCGGACTACTGAATTCATTATTCTGGTCCCAGATATTCTGCACAACAAGCACATCTTTTTTTGGATCAGCATAAGGAAGAAAAGAATCAGCCAGCACGACCAGATCACCACGCCGGTAAGGGAATATCGATGTGTGAAATAACGGGTCACCGCCACCACTGAGAATAACCATTCGATCGTATTCCCGCCTCATATCGTGATCCATGTCGGACAGTATATTCTGGCCCACTACCACATGACACAAAAGCATGCAAAAAAAACAAATGAAGAAAAGATGGGATATTCTGAGGCGCTGCATCACAGTTTAAAATTAAGAAGCCATTCCCTAATAGCATGATCAAATATCTGCCCATTCTCAAACTGAACAGCAACGGGCAAAATATAAAGCGGAAGAGACAGACTCTGGAGCAATTCACGGTAGACATCAAGTCTGACCGCATCCTTCTCTGTCGTAAGTATAATTTTTTGGCGACCACTGTCCATTGTTTTAAAATGCAATTCAATATTGCCAATATCAAAATTGGAAAAAGAATGATGGTCCTGGTATTCCATCATCTTTACCTCACCACAAGCTGATTCCACATATTCCAACAGGTATTCTGTGCCTGCGATGGCGACGACAAGAAGAACATCAATATCGGCAGATAACCGGAATCTCTCCGGAGCGCCATACATGCGATATGGAAGGCCGTAAAAAAATTTACTAAAAAATATCTGTTGCCTGTCATTCCTTCTTACTTCCTTTTGAAGAGCAAGCATTTCTTCAGACGATATTTTTTCGGGACACTTGGTGACGATGATCATGTCGGCATGATCTGCGGAGTCACGCCATTCCCTTAATCTGCCGACCGGCAATAACCAATCCCGTGTGTACAACTGATTGTATTCCGTCAGAAGTACATTTAAACCCGGGGTCACTTCACGATGTTGAAACCCGTCGTCCAGGATCACAACCTGTATATCGGGATAAGATCTCAGGAGCAGAGGAATGGCGAGTCCTCTGCTTTCGGCCACTACAACTTGTATATCAGGATATTTTCGTTTGTATTGAAGAGGTTCATCTCCTGACTGCAAGGCATCATGCTGTGGCATGACCTCAAGGTAGCCGCTGGTCTGCCTGCGATATCCACGACTTAGTACTGCCAACTTCAAATGCTCCCGAAGCAAACGAATCAGGTATTCTGTATGAGGAGTTTTGCCTGTGCCACCGACTGATAGATTGCCGATGCTGATCACCGGGATGTTAAATGAAACCCCCTTTAAAAGTCCTGCAGAATACAGGCCATTTCGAATAGCCACTCCCAGGCCGTAGAGAACAGCCAAGGGAAACAATAGCACTTTCAAAAACCACTGATCAACCATGAATTCTTCGCGGGTTGCGGTGAGCAAAAACAGGAAGGTACGTTCAGATATGCAGAAAAGCTATTTCTGTGCCCTTTTGAATAAAACCCAGGCAAACGTTCCAAAGATCATATTAGGCAACCACATGGCAAGCATAGGGGGCATGTTGAGATTGGTGGAAAAGGTAAGAGCGAACTTGCTTAAAAAAACAAAGAGTGACCCAATAGCAACTCCAAAGGCGAGATGCAAACCCATGCCTCCCCGTTGCTTCCGTGAAGCTACAGAGGCACCAATGATCGTAAGCACGATGATACTGAATGGTTCGGCCCAGCGTCGATGATATTCGGCTCGCATGAGACGTGATGCACCCAAGCCTCGTTCCTTTTCATACCTGATAAATCGCGTCAACTCTGCTGATGTCATCATCTCTTTTTCATTGACATAATAAATGAAATCGGATGGGTATAAGGCAATGCTGGTATCAATCTGCATATTGTGACCTGAGGTGTAGATTTCCTTTCCATCCACCCATCGACGGATATCGTAATCTTTCAGACGCCATTGTTTTGTCGTGCGCAGGTATTGAAATGATCTTGCCTTCAGGAGATAGGTGAGCTTTAGATCGGCATATTGTTCAAGACGAAAGCCGGTACCACTGCTATCATTCTTGTGATAATTGCCAATAAAAACTTTTACCCCGGGGCCTATGAACAAATGAATATCATTGCTTTTGACTTTGAGATTGCCGGGGTAGATGTAAGTGTTTTCGAAACCAAATTTTATTTTATTTCCGCGCGGGAAGAAAATGTGATTGCCCAGCAAATAAAAAAAAGCAAGCAGACATGCGGTAATGATATAAGGTTGTAAAAAACGACGATAGCTCATGCCTGCATTCAGGATGGCCACGACCTCAGTATTGCGTGCAAGACGAGATGTAAAAAATATTACGGCGATCAGTGAAAAAATCGGCCACAACAATCCATTAATGTAAGGAATGAAATTGAGATAATAATCAAAGAGGATCTCTTTGGTTTTAAGCTTTTGATCAACGAATTTTTCAATGTGTTCGCTAAAATCAATGGTCACTGAGATAATCGTGAAAAGCAGCGCCGTAAAGAAAAACGTGCTCAGGTATTTCCGAATAATATAGCGATCAATGGTCAGCAAGCTTCATTGTATTGGTCTGCAAACATAAACTTATTCAAACGCACTATCCGGATGTAACCAACATCTCCTCGTCAGATGCAGGGTAAAAGGATGAACAACGTCCATTAAATGAAATGTTTATTATCGAGACCATCTATTAACAAACCGTTAAATCATTTCAACGGCTGCGCAGATCTTTAAGGAACATAGAAAATTCAATTACCTTCCCAGACTAATTCACATGTTAGATCTCATGGCCGATACTGTACAAATCAGTATAGAAAAACTTCAGCAGGAACTCAGCCTTAAGCAGCTCCAGATCAACAGCCTGCTGACCATCACGCAAGCCATCAACGATAATGTCGCGGCACCCGAGCTCTACAACATGTACAGGTCCTTTATCGGCTGGGAGATGGGGATCAAGCGAATGGCTTTGTTTTTTAACCAGGATGACGAATGGCAATGTGTCACACATCTGAAGGCAGAGCACCTGGCCAATGTAGATAATCTGGGCCCGATCCTAAAGAAATTTTCAAAGACACAACGGATAGCTAAGACGGATCCTGAAATCCTGCAAGGCTTTGATCTCATGATCCCGGTATATCACAAAAAGATTCCTATTGCATTTGCGCTCATAGGCGGGATCCGTGCAGAAGCTGATGACTATTCACGACTTCAATTCATCACCACCTTCACGAACATCATTGCGGTTGCTATTGAAAACAAGCGATTGTTTAAACGGCAGATTGAACAGGAGCGTTTTGACCGCGACATGGAACTGGCGAGTAGTGTTCAAAAGATGCTTATTCCCGAGCATTTGCCTCAAAGCAAATATTTTGAATTAGCGACGGTGTATAAGCCCCACCTGACTGTGGGAGGGGATTACTTTGATTTCATTCAATACGACGAAAGAAGACTTGCATTCTGCATTGCGGATATCAGCGGCAAAGGAGTTTCAGCAGCTATTCTTATGGCTAATTTCCAGGCGATTCTGCAAAGCTTAATCTATCAATATCGGGACCTGGAAACATTTGTATATGCCCTTAACCAGGCCGTTTACAGGATTACACGCAGTGATCGGTTTATTACCTTATTCATTGGAGAATTAAATCTCAGGAACAACACACTTCAATACATTAACGCAGGACACTTTCCACCATTCCTGATCCAGAACGGCGAGATCACGAGACTTGAAAGTGGGTGCACGATCATAGGAGCATTTGAAACGCTGCCGGACATCAAGATGGGTGAAGTCCATCTCCAACACCCAGGAGTGATCTTTGCATGTACTGATGGCTTGACGGACGTGAAAAATGATGAAGATGAATATTTTGATGATGCCCATATCGGTGGCGTATTGCAGAATGCCAGCCAACTGACCACTGCTGATGCGATCAATGATGCATTGATGAATGAAGTAGACCTCTTTCGTGGAACCAAGTCATACCCGGATGATATCGCAATGCTCACCTGCAGATATATCCTATGAGGATCAAGCAAGGATGTCGTCGAAATTAATTAATAGGAACAGGGTAGCCTGAAGGATGCATCGCAAATCGCGTGGGATTCCGACCTTTGTTAAAATTTCTTATCATTACAGGGAATGAAAAATAAAAATACGGCAGGATTATTCGCATTATTTCTGGGGTGGGCCGGTATTCATAGATTTTATCTCGGACAAACCGGGCTTGGCATATTATATTTTTGTCTCCTCTTTTTAACTTTTGGTACCGTCCCTTTCCTTCTCGGTTTGATTGATGCGATTGTATTGCTTACCATGGATGAAAGTGAGTTTAACCGCAAATACAATTCACAAAATCAAAACTACAATCGTGATACCCAGAATTATGGCAGGGGCATCACGCAAAGAGGCCAAGCCCCACCAATACCACGCAGCAATCAGAACACCGGAAGGGAATTACCGAACCCTTACAAAGTAAATGGGATTAAGAAGTATAAAGAATTTGATCTTGAAGGCGCCATTGAAGATTTTAAAAAGGGACTTGAAATAAATCCGAAAGATGTCTCGCTACATTTCAATATAGCATGTGCATATTCACTAACCGAACAGGTGGACCTGGCATATAATCATCTTGACAAGGCTGTGAGTCTTGGATTCAACGATTTTGAAAAAATAAAAACCCATGATGATCTTGCTTACGTACGTATACAGGACCGGTGGGATGATTTTAAAAATAATGGTTTCAGATTGCAGTCGATCAATCCGTTGAATGCATCAAAGCCCACTGAAATACCAAAAGAGGAAAACATCCAGGATGATCTTTTGCTTTCGCAACTGAAGCGTCTGGGAGAGCTGAGAGACAGAGGATTGCTGTCTGAGCAGGAGTTTGCCACAGAGAAAAAAAAGCTATCACGTTAAATATTTACTAATTCACGCTACAATTGGCACAATCTTTCGTCTAATACGTATATACAGTCAACGTACATGATCGCCCGGGAACTCATATCTCAACTTATACAGCCACTCAGGACTTCTGATACAGGAGAACAGGCGCTGACGTATATGCAGGTATACCACCTGAAGCATCTCCCTATCGTCAACAATGAGCAGCTATTGGGCACTATTTCCGAAGAAGATATAACCGTCAATCCGCTTGATGACGCCATTGGCACATTTCCGTTAAGTCTCAATAAAGCTTTCGTAAGACAGTCTGACCATCTTTTTGAAGTGATGAGTGTGATGGGGGATCACAAGTTGAGTGCAATTCCGGTAGTGGACCAAAAGGACAATTACCTGGGTATCATCACACTTGAAGATCTTATCCAGTTTTATGCCAGGAGCTTTTCGTTCTCTGAGCCCGGAGGTATCATCGTATTAGAAATACACAAAACAGATTATAGTCTGGCCGAGATATCAAGGATCATCGAAAGTGAAAAGGCCTCTGTGTTGAGTAGTTTCCTGACACACGATGAGACTTCACAACGGATATATGTGACACTTAAAATCAACCAGATCGATACACAACATCTTGAGGCGACACTGGAAAGATTTGGCTACACGATCAAGGCTACTTTTTCTGAAGAGGGCTATTTTGAAAATATGCAGGATCACTATGATGCCTTCCTGCATTATCTTAATGTCTGATGTGCAGACCTAAAGCAATCTTTTCCCTGTGTGCAGGGTTATTTCTTTTTATTCATTTCTCTTATAGTCAGGCGGTGACCGTGATATCGATTCAGACCCTTGGTTTGAACCGGACAAAGCAATCCATCGTCTTGCGTGAGCTCACGTTTGGTGTTGGAGATACGATCCACCAGGCATCCCTGGGAGAAACGTTGGAAAAAAACCGAAACAACCTCCTTAACCTGGGATTGTTCAACGAAGTAGCTATCAATATTTCAGAATGGAATACAGATTTGCACCAGGTTGAAATTGTGATTGAAGTAAAAGAGTCCTGGTATCTCTATTTGCTGCCGATACTTGACATCGCAGACAGAAATTTCAATGTATGGTGGAATACGCATCACCATTCTTTTGAGCGAATTAATGTCGGTGCACAACTTGATTTTTTAAACTTTACCGGTCACAATGATAAGCTGAAAGCAAAGCTGCAATTTGGCTATACACCAAAACAGGAATTAGAATACCGATTCCCGTATTTCAATAAAAAACAAAGTCTCGGCATTACGGTAGGTGTGCTGCATAGTGACAATAAAGAAGTTAGCTATGCCACGATCGACAATAAGGAGCAGTTTCTGAAGCTTGACAATCACATCCTGCAGGAAAGATGGAGAGGGCAGGTAAGACTTCAATACAGACCTTCGATTTATTTGCATCACGAACTTCAGGCTTCTTTTGAATATCTTAAAATGGATACTGCCATCCTCACTTACAACCCTCTTCTATTCAGACAGGGAGGAAATAATCATGAAGAACTTCTGGTGAAATATTTGGTTGAATATGATGACCGGGACTTAAAAATATATCCATCGAGAGGCATTAAAGCGGGTATAGAAACAGAAAAAATCGGATGGGGGAAGCAGGATGACGAGAATAGCATGACCATGACCGGGTCAATGGAATGGAACCAACAAATAGGAAAGAAATTTCAGTACAGGTTAAGCGGAATAGGACGATATAGCCTTAGCCGAATCAGACCCTCCTATATTCATTACAGGGCGCTGGGGTTCGAGCAAAAGTTTGTGCGCGGATATGAACTTTACATTATAGACGGATTAGATTTTGTGATTGGTAAATCGCAATTGTCTTACAATCTTGTATCCACGAAAGTCAGTATGGGAAAATTAATTCCGATGGACCAATTCAGGACAATGCCGCTGCAGCTTTTTCTTTCATTGTTTGCAGAAACGGGATATGTCAATGATCCATTTACCAGAGCATCAAATCCACTTGCGAACATATGGCTTGCAGGCGGTGGCATTGGTCTTGATGTTTTGATTTATCACAATTTTTTATTTCAGTTTAATCTGAATGCTAATCATCTTGGTGAAGTTGGTTTTTTCATACACAACAAGACGAGCTTTTAAATGAATGCAGAATAATGAATAACGAATAGCTGACGTTCGCGTGTCTCCGACCGCGAACTGTAAGGCTGTTCACGAACAGCGAAGGATGAAAGACGACGTGATTTCTCACATTGTTGGAATTGGATTCTGAGTAAATCCAAAAGTGCAATCAGTTCGCGGTCGGAGACACGCGAACGTCAGGATGCAGAATAACGATTAACGAACGTATGACAATGCCTGAAATAGGTTGACATTTTCGTTTTACTTTTCAATTATAGTCATT